>JAYSQA010000076.1:0-9460 GCA_043721775.1 Rhodobacterales bacterium | reverse complement strand
CGGATGTTGCGCAGCGTGATCGAAAATATTGCTCGTCGCCAGCACCGCCCACTTGAGCTGTTGCATGACATTGGGGCCCTACGGGAACGTGGCTATTCTGACCAGAAGATCGCCGAGAAAACCGGCCTCACCTATTCCTACGTGCACGAAATTGGCCAGTTGATTGCGCAAGGCGAGGAGCGGCTGCTGCTGGCGGTAGAGACGGGTCAAATGCCAGTCAGCGTCGCGCTCGACATTGCCCGAGCTGAAGGCGATGGCGTTCAAGCAGCACTCGCCGCCGCCTATACCTCCGGAAAGCTCAAGGGCAAGCGGCTGCTGGCCGCGCGCAGGCTCGTTGAACGACGCCAGCGCCTTGGGAAACGCCAGAAGACGCACCCTGGTGACAACAGCGGCCGAACGAGGATGACATCGGATACGCTGGTGCGCGGGTAATCCTCCCTGAAAGTAAGGGGGTGCATAAGTAGAATTTTCTCGGCAAGATGAACGAGGAGATTTCGAATGAAGACAAGCAGATACACTGAGCCGCAGATTCTTGCGATCCTGCGCCAGGCCGAAGGCGGTATGCCGGTGGCCCAGTTGTGCCGGGAGCACGGCATGAGCAATGCGTCGTTTTACAAGTGGCGGGCGAAGTATGGCGGGATGGATTGGTCTTGTCGCGTATTTGTGCCGCTCCGAGTGCTCGTTTATGCCACCTTACGTTCGAAAGCCACTGGGCTTTTCCCTCCCAACGCTGAATGGCGACGGCGCGGGTTATAGAAGCCGTTGATGTATTGGAAGATGGCTGTCTCAGCCTGCCGACGGGTTTCCCATGACCTGCGCCAAATCAGCTCGGCCTTGATGGTTTTGAAGAAGGTTTCGACGGCGGCGTTATCATAGCAGTTGCCTTTTCCGCTCATCGACGTCTTGAACCCGTGCTCACGCAGGATCTTCTGGTAGTCGTGGGAGCAGTATTGGCTGCCGCGGTCGCTGTGGAAGATGCCGTCGCGCGGCGGTGATCGCAGGGCGATGGCCATCTTCAACGCCCGGATCGCCAGATCGCGTTTCATGCGGTTGCTGACGGCCCAGCCGATGACGCGCCGCGAATGCAGATCCAGGATCACAGCCAGATACAGCCACCCCTCGCGGGTCCAGATGTAGCTGATGTCACCCGCCCATTTCTGGTTCGGCCCAGCCGCCGAGAAGTCGCGATCCAGCAGGTTCGGTGCGATGTTGAATGTATGGTCGCTGTCGGTGGTCGCCTTGAATTTGCGTGTTCTTTCAACGACGATCCCGTTTTCGCGCATCAGCCGGCCGACCCGGCGATGACCGACATCTACCCCGACCTCTTTCAACTCCTCCGTCATCCGGGGCCTACCATAGCTGCCATGGCTTAGGCGCGACTGTTCCTTGATGTGGGCCAGAACGACCATGTCTGTATGCTGCCTGCGGCTGGCAGGGCGACTGCGAAAGGCCCGTAAGCCACGAGGGCTGACGTTCATCACCTGGCACAACCGATCCGTAGGAAAGCTGCCGCGATGTTCCTCAACGAACCTAAACCTCACGGCTTTTGGCTCGCGAAGAACTGGGTGGCCTTTTTTAGGATGTCCCTCTCCTCACGCAATATGCGGTTTTCGCGCCGAAGCCGTTCGTTCTCAAGGGCTAGTTCACGATCCTCAGCCGAGACCACATCAGTGTCACGGTGCGCTGTGATCCACTTGTTCAGAGTTGACATGCCGACACCCAGATCGTCGGCAATCTGTTTGCGGGAAAGCCCGCTGGTCAGCGCGATCCGCACCGCATCCTTGCGAAATTCATCCGTCCTGACTGTGCCCATGGTCCATCTCCTTTGCTGCACATTACGCTATCAAAGGAAAGGCACCAAACCGCGACTAGACCAGCGATGGCACCTGTCGTGCTGGGAAAGAGTGACGGACGTTTCCGTCCCATCCCTGGAACAGTGGCCAATGCGCCACCGCTGCTTCAAGATCTTCGCAAAAGTTGGCGTTCAAATTTGGCCACTTGGTAAACTGACTTTGGGGTAGGGGTTGTGATGATGCGGCAACCGGGGCCGCCAGTCGGCCCGAGGGGTCAATATGAGGCCATTCGCAAGCCGGTGCCGAAGGACAGCAGGTTTGATCGCAAGCGGTTCCTGCGATTGGCGGTCAGGTTGAATCTGCCAATGGTCTTTTGACTTGGCATTCTCGACCGGAGATCCGAAACATCGGCTGGACCGGCAGAATAGCGACCTGTTCCTGATTGGTGACTTGATGCCCGAGGAGGACTGGCCTGCCGCACGAGACGTGATCGACCACCCTCAGACCCATCATGCGGCTGCTAAGGTTTTGATTTCGGGTCCCGAACGCAGCCGTATGGCGGTGACCGCGTTAAACTGGGCTGCGCAGACTTTATCCCGGTCCGGATTCTGGTTGGCTTTGCTGCCCTGAATTGTCCAGGACGGTGGCCGGGAAGGGTTTGCCGGGGCCTGAACCGGTTTCGAACCAGCCGGGCCTTGAACCCCGTCCGGCAACTTGTGCAACCGCAAACGGCAGGCGCCGTGTCACTCGCGCCTTCCTGATCGCCCGCTGGAACCCAAGTGCGCGGTCAGCTTTCCACCATCATCCCGATGACGATCAGAACCTGATAGTCGCGCTTGCTGCATCCTTCGACTGCGGGCATCGCGATGCCGGGGCTAAGTGGGAAACCTTGCGTGGGGGTCTTGTCCGGAGTGCAGGACTGGCCACTGGCTTGCGGAGTGTAGACCGCAGCCCGGCAGTGCAGATGGGTGACGTCAAGAATCGTGGCGCCATCGGCAAGGCTCCACTTTTGTTTGCCAGACGCGTCGGCGGGCTGCACCGTCAGCACCGAGGTCACCTCGCGCCCGCCGGTCACGACATAGCTGCCGGGGGGGATGGGAAAGCTTGGAGCCTCCATGATCAGCCCGTGTTCCTCAATCCACCAGCCGGCCGAGTTGAACTGCCAGCCACTTGGGGCCTTGCCGCCGTTGGCCAGAAGGCCGGGATAATCCTTGACCCAGACGCCACGCGGGCCGGGGTCGACCGTCCAGAGGCCCCAGGTCTGCGCATCATCGCCTGAGGTTGCCTTTGGGTCGCCAAGGGCTGCGATATACTGGGTCGAACCGGGCACCAGTGTCGCCTCGGCGCGTGCGGGTGCGGTGGCCATGGCGATCACGGCCGCCATCAACAGGGCGCCGGTCCGCAGGGCGGAATAAGCTGATGCCATCATGCTGTTGTCCTTCCTTATTCTGCCTCAACTTGCTCAAAAACATATGATAGTTTGATCCGGTTTGAATGCAAAAGCGTTTGTTTAGGGCCGCCCGCAAATCAACCTTCCGTCGCGCGAACCTATTCCGAGAGGGCAGCGGGCCTGACCTGGGCCTGCGCGCTTGCATGTCAAAGGCCGCCCTGACATTGACGGCCTTGAACGAGGTCGGGGTTGCCGGGTGTCCTTAGCCCAGCTTGACGCGGATCATCTGCCAACTGTGCGGCGGCAGGCTGGCGGTCAGTGTGTCACCGTCAACCACCGACCCGCTGCCAGCGCGGGGCACAACCGTATTGTGTGCCGCAAGAGTGTTGGTGGCGCGCAGGTTGGCATGGGTCATCACCTGGTGGTCGATGACGGTGGCAGTGGCCCCGAAGCCTTGCAGCGACAAGTTCAGGGTCAGTGCATCGGTCGGGTGGCGGTTGACGGCAAAGAAGCTGGCCGTCCCCGCCTCAACATCATGCACGCCTGCGATGTCGATGAAGGGCACGTTGTCGTCATGTTCGGCATCATAGCCGGGGCTTTTCACCGACAGGTTCAAAGCCGTACCACGCCCGAAAATCGAAGCGAAGTAATAGGGATAATAGATCGTCTGCCGCCATGCCGCACCACCCGGTTCCGTCATGATCGGTGCAATCACATTCACCAGTTGGGCGATGCAGGCCATCTTCACCACATTCGACTTGCGGATGAAGGTGTTCAGGATCAACCCGACTTGCAGGACGTCCTCGAAGTTGTAGATGTCTTCCAACAGACGCGGCGCATGGGGCCAGCCCTCAGCCCCTGCCAAAATCGCCCGGTCTTGCTCGTTTGAGTGATACCAGACGTTCCATTCGTCAAAGCTGATGCCGACATCATGCCTGGACCGCTTGTTCGACTTGACCAGATTGATGGTGGATTCCACCGTGGTGATGTAGCGGTCCAGCTTGTGGTTCAGGGAAAGATAGTTCTGCGTCTCGCCCTTGCGATTGGCGAAGTACATGTGCAGGCTGATGTGATCGACCGCCTCATAGGTGTGTTCCAGCACGATCCTTTCCCATTCGGGATAGGTCTTCATGTCGGAATTTGAAGACCCGCAGACCACCAGTTCCAGCGATTTATCAAAGGCGCGCAAGGTTTTGGCGGTTTCATTGGCCAGACGGCCATATTCATCCGCCGTCTTGTGGCCGACCTGCCACGGGCCGTCCATCTCGTTGCCCAGACACCAGATGCGGCAGTCAAACGGCGCGGCGCGGCCGTTCTTCTTGCGCATGTCGCCCCAGAAGCTGCCTGTCGGGCCGTTGACGTATTCGACGAAATTGCGCGCCTCATCCAAGCCCCGAGACCCGAGGTTGATCGCCAGCATCGGCTTGGTGCCGACCGTATCGCACCAGTCCTGAAATTCATGCACGCCAACCTGGTTGGCGTCGGCGGTGTGCCACGCCAGATCAAGCCGCACCGGGCGCTGATCCTTGGGGCCGACGCCGTCTTCCCAGTTGTAGGCGGACACGAAGTTGCCGCCGGGATAACGGACGTAAGGGATTTTCAGGTCGCGGACCAGTTGCGCCACATCGCCGCGCATGCCGTTCTTGTCGGCGGTGGGATGGCCCGGTTCGTAGATGCCGGAGTAGATCGCCCGACCCAGATGCTCCAGAAATGCCGAATAAATCCGGTCATCAATTTTCGCAATCGTGAAATCCCGATGCGCCGTGACATTTGCCTTCATCGCCCAGCCTCCCCGCCGGTGGATGCTGCGCCAGACTGGTCGTCAGTATCCAATTTAACGATGTATATCGGGAAGGGTGGGGGTTCCGTCAAGCGGATTGTGGGGCAGCGCGCTTATCCGGTGGTGGTCAGGCGCATGACGATGTCCTGATCGTAGTTGCCAAAGCCTTTGCCAAAGATGTTGATGCCGCCTGGATGACGCGCATCGTCGCGCACCCCGATGCGCAACCGGATTGATCGGTGCTTGTCCAGATCAAGGTCAGTCAGCGAGATCGGGCTGATCTTCACCCCATCGACAAAGCTGCCTTCCCGCGTGATGCGCCAGTTCTTCAGCTTGCCATACTGGCTGCCCTTCAGCTTCCACCAGTCGGGTGTATAGACGCCGCGCTTGTCGCCAAAATCCCCCGGGCTGGTCCAGGTGCCCACGTCAATGCGGTTGACCGACACCGTGATGTCCGAAGGCCAGTCGGCGGCGGTTCCGGGCACTTCCGACGACAGTTCCATCGCAAACTCAATCGAGGCAAGATCGCCCTTCATCAGCTTGGAATTGTTGGGAAACTGGTATTCCACATAGCCGCGCGTAAACCAGATCAGCCCGGCGTCCATCCGCCCCGGATCAAGGAAGGTGTCGGGCACATCCAGGAGGCCTATCACCCCTTGCGTCGAACACAAACCGCAAGGCGCTGAAACCTCGCAGGATGTGTAAAGGCCCAAGGGCATCGCCACGTCAATCGTGTTGCGGCTTGCGTCTTCGGGCTGACTTTTGAACATCACCAGCACTTCGTCAAACAGGCTGTGGCAGATTTTCTGGTTGCCCTTGCGGGCGCGCTGCACTTCAGTGCGGATCAGGCCAGCCTCCTCCAGCTGCTGGATATTGGCCGAGACTGAACTTTGCGGCAGCCCCAGCGCCTCGGCAATCTCGTTCACGTTCTGCGGGCCTTGGGTGTGCAACAGTTTCAAAACTTTGACGCGGGCAGGTGAGGCGAAGGCCTTCAGCACTTCGATGCCATCTTCGGGGTCCACGATCAGGAAATTGCGGCTCATGGTGCGGTGATCCAGCCTTCATGGTTCTTAGGCAGTCTTTATCAGCGTTCCTGATACAATCAAACGCCTAATGTCGAGACAGAGGCGCGCAGCACAAGGGGGCTGTCGACCTTGATCCGCTGGTACTGCAAGGGCAGACCGCCCTCCGCCAGCAGGGATATCGCGAGGCGCGCCATTTCGTCATGCGGAAGCTGCACGGTCGAAAGGGGCGGCGCAAGATGCGCCACCAGATCCTCGTTGTCATAGCCAATGACAGAGATGTCGCCGGGCACCGTCAGGCCAGCAGCCCTGATCGCCTCATAGGCGCCAATCGCCACGCGGTCGTTGAAGCAGGTTACCGCCGTTGGGCGCGCCGCCAGCAATCCGGCCATCGCCACCCGACCTGATCCGACCGTCCACGCCGGTGGCGACACCAACGCCGGATCAAACGGAATGTCATGCGCGGCCAAAGCCTGCTTGTAGCCGCGCAGACGGTCGCGGGTGGCTTCGGTCCAATCCTCGCCCGGCAGATGGGCGATGCGGCGATGTCCGGCGCGGATCAGCGCCTCGGTCGCCGATTGCATTCCGGCCACATCGCCGGGGATAACGGTCGGCAGGCGGCGACCCGGTTCGTGGCAGTTCAGCAAGACAGCAGGCAGCGCATACAGCGCCTGTGGCGGATGCACCGTACGGGTGATCAGCCGGGCATAGATCACGCCCTTCAGGTCCAGTGCCGCCAGCGTCTGCAAAATTGCCGCCTCGATTGCCACATCGCCGCCGGTGATGAACGTCGCCACCAGCCAGCCCATCGCCGCCGCTTCATCCTTGGCGGCATCAAGGAAGGGCATGGCAAAGGGCGTTGTCGTCACCTCGTCAATCAGCAGGGCCACGACGCCGTGGCCCGTTCCGCGCGCCAAACCTCGCCGCGTATAGCCAAGGTCCGCCGCAATCGCCCGAACCCTCTCGCGCGTCTCGCCCGCAATGCGCGCCGTCGTGCCGCCAGACAGCACCAGCGACACCGTCGCTTGCGACACACCTGCCGCAAGGGCAATATCTACCATGGTTGGGCGCTTGATCATGTCCGCTGAATAGCCCCGCCGAATCGGCTTGCCAAGCCCGTCGTTCATGTTGATGATAATAATATAACTGATGTATTATCGAGGGCCGCGATGACGACTGCACACTCGGGCCGGACGGTGGTTTCCCTCGATGGTCTGTGGGATTTTGTGCATCAGTCCGACGGGGTAAAGCGTCAAATCCCGGTGCCTTTGCCCTGGCAAGCCGCCTTTGCCGACCTGCGGCAGACTTACGGTCATGCCACCTACAGCCGCGACATTGCCATTCCGGCCAAGGGCACATCGTTCCTGTGTTTCGGCGCCGTCTTATATTTCGCCGTGGTCCGCGTGGCAGGGCGTGAAATCGCCCGCTCTGACAACGGCTGGTTGCCGTTCCAGGCGCAGATTCCGCAGGATTTGCAGGGCCAGACCGTGAAGCTGGAGGTGGATTGCCACCTTCCCGGCCCTGATGATGCCGCCCCGAACAACTTCGCCGACATCCCGCATGGCAAGATGAGCTGGTACGGCCCGACTGGCGGCCTTTGGCAGTCCGTCCAGCTGGAGACGCGGGCGGCGCGGCACCTGACCCACTGCGCCATCTTGGCCAATCCTGACACGGGCGAGGTTGCCGTGACTTTGACCGAAACCGGCACAGGCCTGCGCCATCTGTCGGTGCTGGACCCCGACGGCCTGACTGTGGCCGAGGGCCAGACCGCCACCGGGGGTCTTTCGTTGACCATAGCCTCTCCTCGGCTCTGGTCGCCGCAAGACCCCGCCCTTTACCGGCTGCGGGTCGATCTGGACGGCGATATCACCGAGCACAGCTTTGGCTTTCGCAGCTTTACCGCGTCCAATGGCCAGTTGTTCCTGAACGGCAAGCCCTTCTACATGCGTGCGGCACTGGATCAGGATTACTACCCCGAAGGCATCTGCACATTGCCTTCGGTGGCCTATCTAGAGGATCAGTTTGCCAAGGCCAAATCGCTGGGCCTGAACATGCTGCGCTATCACATCAAGGTGCCAGACCCCCGCTATCTTGAGGTGGCCGACCGGATGGGGATGCTGCTCTGGTACGATCTTCCCAACCCCGGCGGCCTGAGCACCGCCGCTGCCGAACGCCTGAAACAGACGATGGAAGGCATGATTGCCCGCGATGGCAACCATCCGTCGATCGTGATCTGGACGCTGATCAACGAAGACTGGGGCACGCGGTTGTGTGATGATCCGGCGCACCGGCGCTGGCTTGCGGGCATGTTCGACTGGCTGAAAGCCCGCGATCCGTCGCGGCTGGTTTGCGACAACTCCCCCTGTCAGGGTAATTTCCACGTCAAAAGCGATCTGGATGACTTCCACTATTACCGATCCGTGCCCGAACGCCGCGGCGAATGGGATGCGCTGACGGCAGAGTTTGCCCAAGGCGCTGCCTGGACGTGGTCACCGTTTGGCGATGGCACAAGGCGCGGGGATGAGCCGAGGATTGTGTCCGAATTTGGCGTTTGGGGCCTGCCGCAGCCTGCGCAAGTGCGGTTGGACGGGGCAGAACCGTGGTGGATGGGCACCGGCCAGCTTTGGGGCGAAGGGGCGGCCTATCCGCATGGCATCGAGGGGCGCTTTGCCAGTCTGGGGCTCGACCGGGTTTTCGGCACGTTGGAGAATCTGGTCACCCAGGCCCAATGGTATCAGTTCGCCAATCTGAAATATGAAATCGAGGTGATGCGGGCCTGGCCGCAGATTCAAGGCTATGTCATCACCGAATTGACCGATGTGCATTGGGAGTCCAACGGACTTCTGGATATGAACCGCAATCCCCGGGTGTTCCATTCCCGCTTTGCCGACATCAACGCCGATACCGTCATCGTGCCACGCGCCACGCGCTATTCCGGTGTGGCGGGCCGCGACTATGCCTTTGGTCTGGCGATCGCTACCGGGGGCAGGGCACTGGCCGGGTCGGTGCTGCGCTGGCAGACCGAGACCGGCGAGGCGGGCGAGGTTACTGTGCCGCCAACCCCCGGCCTTGAGGTGGTCGAGTTAGGCAATGTGCGCTTCACCCTGCCCAGCGGCGATGGCAACCGCATGCTGAAGATCGACCTGACGCTGGTCGAATCCGGTAAGGTCATCGCGCGGAACCAGCTTGACATCGCCGTCTACCTGCCGCGTCGGGCCAGCCAGTTGCCCTCGGTCGGCAGCCGTGACCGGGCGCTGGCGGATTATGCCCGCGACCTGGGCTACCGAGTGGTGCCACCCGAAACTGCCGATGTCACCCGGTCGCGCGGGCTGGACCTGGCGGATATTGTCCGGCTGCAACTGGGGGCGCGCTATCTGGTGCTGGCGGATGGCAGCGCGAAACCCCAAGGAAATCTGCGGGTTGATACCCGTGGCCGCGAACAGCCCTTCCTCAAGATCGTCGATGACCAACCGGG
>JAYSQA010000075.1:0-2162 GCA_043721775.1 Rhodobacterales bacterium | reverse complement strand
CCTGGGCAGACGTTCGGGCAGTACCATCAGACCGTTCTCCTGCGCCCCCGAGTGTAAACTTCAGACAGTCGAGTGTCGCACTCTTGTTGGCACGGTGGGTTTGGGGCAGCATTTCGTCGTGTTAATTGAGGATGCGGCACAGGTGATCATCGTGGATTTCCTGCATGCGCGATCCGATCTTTCCGGCAAGATCGCCGCCCTGTCATCGGCGAAGACCCAGAACAACCACTGAAATCGAGGACCGGATTTCCGCGAAGGCGCGGCGTCAGACATGGCCCTGAGGAACTGCCGCTTCTTCGCCCGCTTGGAGTCGGGCCAGCCAGTCATCTGGATCGTCATGCGTGACGTGTAAACCCGTGATTTGATATTGTTCCCAAGCTTCCAGCCCGGCGGCACGAAACGACTCGCGCGCTTCTTCACGTTCGGCGAACTGCGAGACGGCTTGGCGCAGCAACCAGTGCGTGGATCGGCCTTTGGCATCCGCGAGCCATTTGAGGCGATCCAAGGTGCCCTGATCAAGTTTAATGGCAACCGGGCGCGTGGCGTTCATCGGGTGTCTCCGTGCGGGCATCGCACGCACAAACAATAATACGGCAACGGCGATTGCAGAAGCCGCAACTGAGCAAAAGGACCAAAATGCCAACCACCCGAGAAACCATCTTCTCCGCTCTGCACGCGCGGCTGCAGACGCTTGCCGCCGCCGTCTTGCGCGATGAAGTCCTGCCGGAGCGTATCCCGCCTGCCGGGCTGATCATTCTGCGCGATGGCCAGCCGGGCGAGCCGGAGGTCACGTTGTCGCCGTTGCGCTATCACTATCAGCACCGGGCAGAGTTGGAGGTTATCGTCCAGACCCCCGGAAACAGCGCCATAGCTTTCGACACGCTGATCGCGGCGATTGGCTCTGCACTTGCCGCCGACCGCACCCTTGGTGGCCTTTGCGATTGGGTCGAAGCCGAGGCCCCGGCCTCGGTTGATCTGCCGGTCAATGGCGCGGTCTCGCTCAAGGCGGCGGTCGTGACCGTCGTGCTGCACTACACCACCGTCGATCCGCTGGGCTGATCCCCGGCAACGAACACACACCCACAATAAGGAGACCCCCATGGCACGTGCGCAAGGCGCGCGGGCGCAGATGGCGCTTGCGTATGAGACTGTTTACGGCTCCCCGCCGGTTGGCGGCTTCAAATTGATGCCCTTTGCCCGGGCGACGCTGGGGGCGGAACAACCCCTGCTGGAATCGGAACTATTGGGCTATGGCCGTGATCCCCTAGCCCCGATCAAGGATGCCGTCACCGCTGATGGCGAGATCTTCGTGCCGATCGACGTGGAATCCTTCGGCTATTGGCTGAAGGCGGCTTTCGGCCAGCCCACCGCCACCGGCACCGCCCCCAAGACCCACACCTATAATTCGGGCAACTGGACCCTTCCCAGCATGGCAATTGAGGTCGCCATGCCCGAGGTGCCGCGCTTTGCGATGTATGCGGGCGGCGTGCTGGATCAGCTGTCCTGGCAGATGCAGCGATCCGGTCTGCTGACCGCCACCGCCAAGCTGGTGGCCCAAGGCGAAACCATCGCCGCCGTCACAGCTGCGGGCACGCCGACGGCGCTGGGCTTGCAACGCTTCGGCCATTTTAACGGCACGGTGAAGCGGAATGGCACGGTATTGGGGAGTTTGGTCTCGGCCGAGATCACCTATTCCAACAACCTCGAACGCATTGAGACTATCCGCGGTGGTGGCCGTATCGAGGGCGCCGACCCGACAATGGCCGCGCTGACTGGACGCATTGTGGTGCGGTTCTCGGACAGCACGCTAGCCTCAGACCTCATTAATCCGGTTATTTCCGATCCGTTTCGCTGATTCACTGGCGGCATCGGGGAAGTGTCGCATGAGTGATCTGTTCTGGCTGACCGACGCACAAATGGCGCGGTTGAAGCCGTTCTTTCCGCTGTCTCACGGGGTTCCGCGAGTGGATGAGTGAGGAAGATCAGAAAATGATCCGGGGGATAATTTTCCTGACGACCGGGTGTTGAGCGGCATTATTTTCTTCAATCGCAATGGGTTACGGTGGAGGGATGCGCCGGCGGTCCACGGCCCGCACAAGACCCTGTACAACCGTTGGTTCCGCTGGAGCCAGATGGGGATATTCGGCCGCATCCTGCTGGAA
>JAYSQA010000074.1:0-2050 GCA_043721775.1 Rhodobacterales bacterium | reverse complement strand
ATCAACGCTTACCTGCGGGCCGACAACAAGGCGCTGCAACACTCCATTCTGGTGCAGATGGGGCAGGCGCTGGAAACCATCGACCGGGGGCGTGACACGGTGCAAGCCTACCGTCTGGCCCAACAATTGCAGCCGCGCGATGACACGGCAGCATTGCTGGACGCCGCTGCGGGCAAATACGGCTTCCGCGTCACTGATAATGAGGTGCAGACCGATAGCGCGCGCCCGCGCGTTTGCGTGAATTTCTCGGATGATCTGGTGGCATCTGGCGTTGATTATTCGACCTTTGTGCAACTGCCGGAGGCCGGGCTTTCCGTCTCGATGGCCAGTTCGCGGCAGTTGTGTGTGGAGGGGATCAATTTCGGCACCCGTTATAGCCTGACCTTTCGGGAGGGTCTGCCGTCATTGACCGGCGAGACGCTTGCGAAAAGCGTTGTAGTCTCGGCCTATATCCGCGACCGCAACCCCGGTGTGCGGTTTACGGGGCGCGGTTATGTGCTGCCAAAAACCGGGAATGCCGCGATACCGGTGGTGACGGTCAATACGACCAAGCTGGATCTTGAGGTCTGGAAGGTAACGGATCGCAACCTGCTGCGGATCATGCAGAACGGTTACTTTGCGGCCCCGATGTATGACTATAACGAATATGATTTCGAAGCCCAGATGGCGTCGAAGTTGTGGACGGGTACGGCCACCGTCGGGCAGGACGTGAACAAGGACATCACCACCCGGCTGCCGCTGGATGAGGCGATCAAGGGTCAGCCTGCGGGCATCTATGCCCTGCGCGCTTCGGTTCCCGGGGTTGATCCCTATGTGGTTCCGGCAACGTGGCAGTGGTTCGTGGTGTCAGACCTTGGCCTGACCACGATGAGCGGCGTTGACGGTCTGAACGTCTTTGTGCGGTCTTTGGGTGATGCCACGGCCAAGGCGGGCGTTGATGTGCAGCTTTTGTCAGTGGCGAATGAGGTTCTGGCGACAGCCAAGACCGATGCCGATGGTCTTGCGCAGTTTGAACCGGGCCTGATCCGGGGCACCGACAGTTCGGCCCCGGCGATGGTTGTGGCACGCAACGGCGATGTGGATACCGCCTTCCTGTCGCTGACCGACCCGGAGTTTGATCTGGCGGACCGTGGCGTTGCGGGGCATGAGGCGGCGCCTCCGGTCGATGTGTTTCTGACGACGGACCGGGGGGCTTACCGGGCGGGTGAAACCGTTCATGCCACGGCGCTGGCCCGTGATGCGCGGCAAGAGGCGATCACCGGCCTGCCGCTGACCGCGATCCTGTCGCGCCCCGATGGCGTGGAATATGTGCGGGCGATGGCGGATGATGCGGGTTCGGGCGGCCATGTGTTTGACTTCCCGATCTCTGGCAGTGCCCCGCGTGGGCAGTGGAGCATGGCGGTCTATTCCGATCTGGATGCCCCGGCGCTGATTTCCAAATCCTTCCTCGTTGAGGATTTCCTGCCGGAACGGATTGATTTCAAGCTGGATGCGGGCGCTGGGCCGATCCGTCTGGGCGACGTGCCGCAGGTGTCGCTGGACGCCAGATACCTGTTTGGTGCTCCGGGGGCCGATCTGGCGGTTGAGGGCGATGTGATCGTTTTCGCAGCTGCTGGGCTGGAGGCCTGGCCGGGCTACAAGTTCGGCAAGTTCGACGCCCGTTTTGATGCAAGGCTGTCCTCTTTCTCGGATATCCGGACGGATGATCAGGGCCACGCCACGATTGACGCGGCTTTGCCCGAGGTTGAGGATCCGCTGATCCCGCTGCAGATCAAGATCGTGGCCCGCGTGGCCGAAGGATCTGGCCGCCCGGTGGAACGCAAGGTGACCAAGGCGCTGACGCCCACTGCAGCGATGATCGGCGTGAAGCCGATGTTCGCAGACGTGGTGGCCGAAAACACCGAAGCGCGCTTCAGCCTGATTGGTGTCGGGGACGACAGCAAAGCGACCGGAATGAAGGTTCATTGGGAACTGACCCGCGTCGATACCAACTACCAATGGTACCAGCAAAATGGCAGCTGGAACTGGGAGGCCGTGACCTCTCGGGCCC
>JAYSQA010000073.1:0-2251 GCA_043721775.1 Rhodobacterales bacterium | reverse complement strand
CACCGACGTGCTGAAAACCAACCGCTTCGACAGCGCCCTCGACCTGGAGCAGACCCTCATGCGATACGTGGCACTCTACAACACCCAGTTGCCGCAGTCCGTCCTTGGGAGCCGAACGCCAATGCAGGCCATGAAGGACTGGCACAAGTCCCACCCCCATCTCTTCGTCAAATCACCCCGCAACCTGCCGGGACGCAACAGTGCAGCGAACCCACAACGGTTCGCCGTTCTCGCGGCGCATCTCAAACTCATCATCGCGGAAAATTTCGCCCGATTGCAGCAATTCCCAGAAGTCGCGGAACTGCGGACCCTTGCGCAAATCATCGTTGCAGAAGTCCTTGAAGTCGCGACCGACAGCGTTGCTTGGCAATATCTTGAAAGCCTGCTCAAAAACCTTGTTGATTTTCAGGATCTTCCCATTCGAATCAATCTCGCAGCGCCCAAGGATGTTCTCGGACGCCGTCAGAACCGCAGTCAGGTCATTCTGACGTTCATACGTCTCTGTCTGATCCTCGGCCACCTTGAGGATCTTGATGATCTGGCCAGTTTCATTTTTGATAGGAACCAACGTCGATTGCAGTCAGATTGACTTTTGCTCTTTGGTGCGCTGCCAGGTCAGGATGTCGCGCGGCTTGCCTTCCAGCAAAGCCTCCCACGTGGTCTTGTAGGGAATGCCGGGGGCGAACTCGCGGGCCAGAAACACGCTGTCATGTTTGCCGATGCAGTCATCGGCCTAATAGCCCAGCAGCACAGCCATCAGGTCGTTCATCGCGGTGACATGGCCGTCAGGGTCAAACTCGCAGGTGGGTATCCTGTTTCAGACGGCTGCGCTTCGCTCCAGTGCCACGGCGGCCTGAAAGATCGTCTGCGTGATGTCCATCAAGGATTGCACGACTTTGGTGGCATGGCCATCCGGGGTCTTGACGGGCGCGAAGGTGGATTGAAACCACACCTCGCTTTCCACCGCCGAGATGTGTTTGTGCCGCCCTTCAATCACCCGGCCCTGCCGCAGTTTCTCTCAAAATTTGAAATACATTTCTGATTCGCAGACCGCCTTGGGCCAGATCGTATCCAGATTGCGGCCAACCAGCTCTTCGGCGCAATCCTCCAGCGCGGTTTGGGCGCGGGCGTTCATCGACAGGATGTTACCGTCCATGTCATCGACAATCACCCCGACCGCAGCGTCGACAACCCCCTGAACCGCATCCGGCCCGGCGGCAACCGGGACAGGTTTGGGCGGCTTGGCGATCAAAAGCACATTGGCTTCCGCCTCGCCACAGCGCACCGCCTGCACTTTTGCCTGCATGGTCAGATCAGGCGCACCAATGATCTCTCCGCTCCAGGTGCAGTCCATGCCGGTGGACACCTGCTGCCACAGCATTTCGGCACTGTCAGAGCCTTCGCCAACCATATCGGAAAGGGTCGGCCGCCTGCCGCTTTCCAGATCAAGGCCAAGCTGGTGCAGGGCCACCGCATTTGCCCAGATCAAGGCACCAGAAGCTGCATCAAACAAAAGCAAACTGGCTTCGGCCAGAAGCTTTGCCCCATGTTGCCCCAAAGCCTGCGTCAGAATGCGGTCCGCAGGGACATCAGCCGACTTCTTCGAAGATGTTGTCTTGGCTTTACCCGATCATTGATCAATACGACTCATAAATCCATCTGGTTAACAACACCTTCGCGCGCCCCGTGTCAGGCGCAGAAATCGAAGGGATGACCACTTCACGCGTGTGGCGGCACGCAACTGCGTGCTTCGCTACGCCAAAAGGTCGTGTCAGTCCGACGCTCCGAGCGGATTGGCGGGCAAGCCCGCCTGCGGTATTCCGACATCCCCGGGGGCCACCGACACCGATTTCAGTACGGCAAACACCGGACCGCCAACATTCAAGCCCAAAGCGCCGACCGACCGCCGTGTCACACGGGCCAGCACCAGATCCTCGCCGACGCGCAACTGCACGATGGCCCCCGGCCCCTCGCCCATCCGCACGGCGGTGATCGTGGCAGGCAGAATGTTCAGCGCCGACAGCCCCTTGGGCCGGTCCGTCGACAGGATGATATCCTGCGCCGCAATCCGCACCCGCACCTGCGCCCCCACCGGACCATGGATGCGCGGCAACCAGATCGCCCCGGCCGAGGTGCTCAGGCAGGTCAATCCGTCGTCATCCTGCGCCGTAATCCACGCGGCAATCACCGACCCCGCCTCACGCAAGCCCACCGCGTTGACCACCGAGGGATCGGAAAACACCTCGGCCAC
>JAYSQA010000072.1:0-20165 GCA_043721775.1 Rhodobacterales bacterium | reverse complement strand
GCCGAGAAGCGGGGGGCCAGCCCCCCGCACCCCCCGGAGTTTTTGTGCCAAGATGAAGAGGAACGCCATGAGCCTGATGAAAAGCTGGGTGGAGTCTGCGAACGCTGCCACCTGTCCGTTTCCGTTGAACAATCTGCCGTGCGGAGTTTTTGGCATTGGCGATGAGGACCCGCATTGCGGCATGGCGATTGGTGATTTCGTGCTGGATGTGACGACGCTGGAGGCCGAGGGCCTGTTCCATCTGGCGGGCGGGCCGCTGTTGGACGTGCCGTTCTGGAATGGCGTGATGGAGGCGGGGCCAGAGGTTTGGGCCAGTCTGCGGGCGCAGGTGACGGCGCTGTTGCAGGCCGGGGCCAGCAAGCGGTTTCTGGTGGAGGATCATCTGGTTGCCCTGAAGAAGGCGGCGTTGCAGATGCCCTTTCTGGTGTCGGAGTACACCGATTTCTATGCCGGTCGCCATCATGCCACCAATGTCGGCACGATGTTCCGGGGGGCGGAAAATGCCTTGCCGCCGAACTGGCTGCATATGCCGATTGGCTACAACGGGCGGGCGTCTTCGGTGGTGGTCAGCGGGACGGATGTGCGCCGTCCTTGGGGGCAGGTGAAGGGGGCGGATCATGCGGTGCCGGTCTTCCAGCCGTCACGCCGGTTCGATATTGAACTGGAGATGGGGGCGGTGGTTGGGGTGGCCTCGGAAGGGCCGGTCACGGTGGCGGAAGCGGACGCGATGATCTTCGGTTATGTGCTGCTGAACGACTGGTCGGCGCGCGATATTCAGGCTTGGGAATACCAGCCCCTCGGCCCGTTTCAGGCCAAGGCGACAGCCGCGACGATCAGCCCATGGGTGGTGATGAAAGCGGCGCTGGAGCCGTTCCGGGTGTCAACTCCACCACGCGAGGTGCCGTTGCTGCCGCATCTGCACGAACCGGGGCCGATGCTGTATGACATCGCGTTGGAGGTTGGGCTGACGCCGCAGGGTGGCTGCGAGACGGTGATTTCCCGCACCAATTACCGCGAGATGTATTATTCCGCGGCCCAGCAACTGGCGCACCACACCACCAGCGGTTGCCCGATGAATGCCGGGGATTTGCTGGGGTCGGGGACGATCTCTGGCCCGGACAAGGACAGCCGGGGCAGTCTGCTGGAACTGTCCTGGGGCGGCGCGCAGCCCTTTGCGGTGGCGGGCGGCACCCGCAGCTTCATCGAGGACAATGACACCCTGACCCTGCGCGGCAAGGCCACGGGTGACGGCTATACCATCGGGTTTGGCAACTGCGTTGGGAAAGTTATTCCCGCGCTGTCAGACCCTTATGCAAGGTAAGGAACAGACCATGGCCAAGGCTTTCGCCTCGCAAGGCGATCTTGCGGACAAGAAGATCACCTTCGCGGAAATCGGGGATGGCCTTTATGCCTTCACCGCCGAGGGCGACCCGAATTCCGGCGTCATCATCGGCGACAGTTCGGTGATGATCGTCGAGGCGCAGGCCACCCCGCGGCTGGCGCAGAAGGTGATCGACTGCGTGCGTGGCGTGACTGACAAGCCGATCAGCCATGTCGTGCTGACGCATTACCACGCCGTCCGGGTGCTGGGGGCGTCAGCCTTCCATGCGCCGCAGGTCATCATGTCAGAGGATACCCGCAACATGGTGGCCGAGCGCGGCCAGGAGGATTGGGATAGCGAGTTCCAGCGTTTTCCGCGCCTGTTTCAGGGCCATGAAAGCATCCCCGGCCTGACCTGGCCCACCACGACGTTCAACGGCCGCATGACGGTGTGGCTGGGCAAGCGCCGGGTCGACCTGATGCAACTGGGCCGCGCCCATACCGCCGGCGATACCGTGATCCATGTCCCCGATCAGAACGTGATGTTCACCGGCGATATCGTCGAGGCGCATTCGGCTTGCTACTGCGGCGACGGCCACTTCACCGAATGGGGCGCCACGCTGGAGGCGATCCGGGCCTATGATCTGGCCGCGATTGCGCCGGGGCGCGGCGATGCCGTGATCGGCGGCGCTGCGGTGAATGGCGCGCTCGACCGCACCGGGGATTTCGTTGACAGCACCTACAAGCCGGTGGCCAAGGTTGCCGCCCGCGGCGGCAACCTCAAGGAAGCCTGGGACGCAGCCCGCGCCGCCTGCGACCCCAAGTTCAAGGACTATGCCATCTACGAACACTGCCTGCCCTTCAACGTCGCCCGCGCCTACGACGAGGCCCGCGGCATCCACCACCCCCGCATCTGGACCGCCCAGCGCGATCTCGATATGTGGGCCGCTTTGCAGGGGTGAGGGGATGAACAAGCCGCAGACCCAGCCGCAGACTCAGGCGCATACCCAGCCTGTCACCCAACGCTATGATCTGGCCTTTGTGCTGTATCCCTACGCCAAGTCGCCAGATCAGGACCGGCCTCCGATCCGGCATCAGGTGGTCATCGTGGGCGGCGGGCCGATCGGCCTTGCCACCGCCCTCGATCTTGGCCGCCAGGGCGTTCCGGTTCTGCTGCTGGATGACCACGAGGGCGTCGGCGCCGGCTCTCGTGCCATCTGTTTTGCCAAGCGCACGCTGGAGATTTGCGACCGTCTCGGCGCCGCTGGCCCGATGCTGGACAAGGGCGTGCAATGGAATGTCGGCAAGGTCTTTCACGATGACCGCTTGCTTTACGACTTCAACCTGTCGCCCGAAGGCGGCCACGCCTTCCCCGCCTTCATCAACCTGCAACAGCCCTATTTTGAAAAGTTCCTGCACGACGCCATCCTTGCGGCACAGGCCTCAGGTGCGCCGATCGAAATTCGCGGCAAGAACCGGGTCGATGCGGTGCGCGTTGCCGAAGATCACGTGGCACTGGATGTCACCACCCCTGACGGCCCCTACCAGATGGAAGCCGAGTGGCTGGTGGCATGTGACGGCGCGCGGTCGCCGTTGCGGACGATGATGGGCCTTGATTTCAAGGGCCGGGTGTTCGAAGACAATTTCCTGATCGCCGACGTCCACATGAAGGCCAACTTCCCGACCGAGCGCTGGTTCTGGTTCGAGCCGCATTTCAAATCTGGCGACAGCGCACTTCTGCACAAGCAGCCCGACGATATCTGGCGCATCGACTTCCAACTGGGCTGGAACATTGACCGCAAGAAGGAGCTGGAGCCCGCCAATATCCGCGCCCGCGTCGATGCCATGCTGGGGCCAGAGGTGGAGTATGAACTGGCCTGGACCTCAATCTACACCTTTCAGTGCCGCAGAATGGACCGTTTCCGCCATGGCCGCGTGCTGTTTGCCGGGGATGCGGCACATCAGGTCAGCCCCTTCGGCGCGCGGGGGGCGAATTCCGGCATTCAGGACGTTGATAACCTTGGCTGGAAGCTGGCTTTGGTGATTGCGGGCAAAGCTTCAGACAGCCTTTTGGACAGTTATGACACGGAACGCGTGCATGGCGCGGACGAGAATATCCTGAATTCGACCCGCGCGACCGACTTCATCACACCGAAAACCCCGGTGTCCAGGCTGTTCCGCAATGCGGTGCTGGATCTGGCGGCGACGGTGCCCTTTGCGCGGACCATCGTGAATTCGGGCCGGTTGTCGGTGCCTTGCAGCTATGACGGCTCCGCGCTGAACGGGGCGGACCATCCAAGGATGCCGCAGCGCACAAGGCCCGGCAGCCCCTGCCCCGATGCGCCGACGGATGCGGGCTGGCTGCTGGCGCGGCTGAACGGCGGCTTCCATCTGCTGACCATTGATGCGCAGGCCCCTGCCAGCGTCGCAGCCCACGGCGTGACCGCGCAGCGCCTTGCCCTGACCGCCCAAGACAACGACGCCCTGCGCGCCCGCTATCTGGGCGAAGCTGACGCAGCGGTTTACCTGATCCGCCCCGACCAGCACGTCGCCGCCCGCTGGGACCATTTCGACGCTGACAAGGTTGCCGCAGCCCTGTCCCGCGCCCTTGGCAAGGATCACCCATGACCCTGATCACCACCCCCAACCTGCCTCGCCCGGATGAGGCCTATGCCCGCCTGATCGCCGCCCATGAGAACCTGACCGAGGCGCAAAGCCACGCGATGAACGCCCGGCTTGTGCTGATCTTGATGAACCACATCGGACACGATCAGGTTCTGGCACAGGCTTTGGCGCTGGCCCGGACGTCGACCCCCTCACCACTCTGAACAGACGGGGTCTGAATAAAGGGGGCCCCGATATCTGCGGCCTCAATCAATCAAACTTGAAACAGATGCGGGTGCCTTACGGTTCTGAAGTCTGCCAGGCGCGGCGGGCTTTAGCCATATCTCAACTGTCCTGGCTTAATCCGTCATGCCATGACCACAACGCAAGCCTGGATCGCGGCGCTGGCCCGCATGACAGACCCCTGGCCCGGTTCGGCCACAGGGACGGTGTCCGGCATTGCGCCGCAGCTGGTGACGCCGCCTGATGCCGTGGCTTTGCATGCCGTGTCGCTGGCCAGCGCTGGTCGCGATTTCATCGGGGGCACTGGCGCGGATACCGCCGATGCTGCGGCGGGGCAGCTGTCCGGCTTCACGGGTGGCACGCTGGCGGACCTGCGCGACGGGGTCGGCGATCACTTCATCGGGAACGGCAGCAACGACTTCATCAACGCGGGCGCAGGCAACGACGTTCTTGAAGGCGGCATCGGCGCGGATACGCTGTATGGGGGCGGCGGCGATGACACGATTGACGGCGGCTTTGGTCAGGACGTGATGGATGGCGGGGCGGGGGTCAACACCGTGACCTTCGCCACCTCAACCGCGGCGATGAAGGTCAATCTGGTGGCAGGAAGCGCGTTTGGCGCCGGGTCTGACATCTTGCTCAACTTTGCCAATGTGACGGGATCGGGCTTTGACGACACGCTGATCGGCAACAGTGCGGCCAATGTACTGTCCGGGCTGGACGGCAACGACAGCCTGACCGGCGGTGACGGCGATGACACCTTGCAGGGCGGTGCAGGCGATGACCGGCTGATTGACATGACAGGCCTTGTCAACCTTGACGGTGGCAGCGGCAACGATGCTTTCCTGACAGGTTCTGCCATGACCGGCACGCTGGACGGCGGCAGCGGCAACGATGCGCTGATATTGGGCGGGGCCACCGCGTCGATTGCCGGACTGACGATCACCGGATTGGAAGAGGTGCAGACCTTCGGTGCCACCATCACCGGTCTGGCCAGCCAGTTCGACGCCCTGTCCCTGATCCACAACGACGGCATCGGGGCGAATGACGGGTTGCGGGTCAAGCTGACCCTGCTGGCCACAGGGACTGCCACAGGAACTGCCACCACGCTGGACCTGTCAGACGCCCTCAACGCCGGATCGGCGGCACGCGGCGTGCAACTGACCGGCTCTGCCGATGCCGAGGTTGTGACCACCGGCAATGGCGCTGACATCATCTATGCGGGTCAGGGCGATGACGTGCTGTCAGGCGGCGGTCAGGATGACCGGCTTTACGGTGGCGACGGCTATGACCTGTATTTCGGCGGCACCGGGTCCGACGCGGTTCAGGATGATTTCGTCGGCGGCATGGCGGTTTACGGCGGTCAGGGCGATGATCAGGTTACCGTGGTTCAAGGCGGCAAGATTATAGGCTTTTTCGATGGTGGCGCGGGCAACGACCTGCTGATCCTGACCGATGCCAGCGATATCAGCGCCCTGACCCTGTCCGGGGTTGAGGGTCTGTCAACCTTCAGCAACGCCATCACCGGGCTTGCCAGCCAGTTCAACCAGTTCACCACCTTCCTGACCCGCAGCCCCGAACCGGGCGAACGGGTGACGCTGGCCTTGACCGCCACCGGCCACGCCACCACGCTCGATCTGTCAACCTCGCTGATGGCGGGCGATGTGCAGCACGGCGTCTGGCTGGCCACCACCCCCGATGACGAGACGATCACCACCGGGGCTGGCGGTGATACCATCATTGGCGGCGGCGGGGCCGATGTCATTCGCACCGGGGCGGGCGCTGACCGGATCGTGTTCACCAGTGTGGCTGCCGTCTGGGTTGATGCCGGTCAGGGCGACGACAGGGTGGACTTGGGCACCACAGTGCCGACCGGCGGCAGCGTGACCGGCGCAGACGGGGCCGATACCCTGACCGGCGGCCGCGACATTTCCGCCCTGACCGTCACCGGGTTCGAGGTTCTGGAAACCTCTGCGGGTGTCGCTTTTCGCGCCACGGCCAACCAACTGGCGACCTTCACAATAATCCGGGCGGGTGACGCCTTTTCCTCGGATGCCGAAGTCGATCTGGCGCTTGTGGGCGTCGGCGGCGACACTGTCCTTGACCTGACGCAGGCGCTGTCCCATGGCGACACCGCACGGTCGGCCAGCATTGTGGGCACCTCGGACAACGAAACCCTGACCACCGCCGCGGGCGATGACACGGTCTGCGGCGGCCTTGGCAATGATGTGCTGACCGGCGGCGGCGGCGATGACGTTCTAAGCGGAGGCGACGGCGATGACCGGCTGGTTATTGGCGATGGCACCTTGCTGGGCACCCTTGATGGCGGTGCGGGCGTGGATGAACTTGATATCCTGCCCGGGTCTGGGTCTGGGTCTGGGTCTGGGTCTGGGTCTGGGTCTGGGTCTGGACTGGTTGACCTGACCGGCCTTGCTCTTTCAGGGCTGGAAACCCTGCTGACCGGCGGTGCCACCGTCATCGCCCACGCCGATCAGTTTGCCGCGTTCCAAAGCATCGCCAGTGCCTCTGGCCCGGTTCCGGGCGCGATTTCCCTGATCCTGACCGCAACCGGCGCTGCAACCACGCTTGACCTTGGCACCGCGGTGTCACCCGACACCGACCTTATCCTGACCGGCTCTGCCGATGCCGAGGATTTGACGGGCGGGGCCGGGAATGATCAGATTCTGGGCGGCGCTGGCGATGATGCGCTGACCGGACAGGACGGCGCTGATGTTCTGAAGGGCGACGACGGCGATGACCAACTGGCGGGCGGCGCGGGCAACGATCAGCTGTTTGGCGGCGAGGGCACCGATACGCTTTATGGCGGGCCAGGCAATGACGCACTGACCGACAGTGCCCTTGGCCCGGCCAGTGCGCTGCTGGCGATGCGCGGCGGGGACGGCGATGATACGGTGGTTGTGCTTGGCGGCGGCACCCTGTCAGGCACGCTGGCGGGCGGCGACGGGACCGATGTTCTGATCCTGCGCGGTCAGAATAATCTTGCCGGTGTGGCAATCAGCGGCTTTGAACGGTTGGAGGCTGCTGGCAACCAGACCGGCCTTGCCAGTCAGTTCGCGGGCTTTGCCGAAATTCTGCTCGACACGCCCGCGACCAGTGCCTTTCCCAGTCAGACCCCCTCTGGGCTAAGCATGACCCTGCAAGCCAGCGGTCTTGCCACCACGCTGGATCTTGCGACCGCGCTGAACGCGGGCGGTGCGCCGCGCGGGGTGGCGCTGACCACCTCGACCGATGCCGAGACGATCACCCTTGGCGATGGCGCTGATACGGTGTCGGCAGGCGGCGGCGATGTCATCATCACCGGCGGCGGTGACGATGTGGTCAGCGCGGCGTCCGCCGGCCCCCTGACGATTGCCACCGAAGCGGGCGATGACACCGTCACCTTCAGCCCCCTGCTCAACCCATCCGCCATCCTCGACGGTGGCTTTGGCATGGATACCCTGCTGGCTTCGGGATCGTTCGCCGGGGTCAGCCTGACCAGCTTTGAGACGCTGATCACCGGCGGCGGGGCGGTCAGCGCCAGTGCGGCCCAGTTGCAAGGCTTCACCAGGATCCTGTGCAGCCCCGTCGTGCCCAACACTTCGGTCATCTTGCGGCTGAACGCCTGTGGCGGGGCGACCGTGCTGGACCTGTTTTCAAAGCTGCTGGCCGGCAAGGTGGCCCATGGGGTCAACCTGACCGGCTCTGCCGATGATGAAACGCTGATGACCTCGGCTGGTGATGATACCGTGGACGGCGGCGCAGGCAACGATGTGCTGATCACCAGCAGTGGTGCTGACCTGATTACCGACCACGCCGGGGCCAAACTGACGGTCAACGCGGGCCACGGCAACGATGTCATCGACATCGCCGGAACCGCATTTTCCAGCGGCAGGATTGACGGCGGCGTCGGGTTGAACACCCTGATCGCCGGTGACGCCATGTTGGCGCGGCTGACCCTTGCAAACCTGCAAGTGCTTGAAACCGGCGGCCACGTCGTTCAGGCCACCGCCGCGCAGTTCGAGGGGTTCATTCGCATCCAGTCCAACCTGGGCCCGGCCATGATGACGGTGGTGGCGATTGGTACCGCGACCAAGCTTGATCTGTCACGGGAACTTAACCTGTCCGGGCCACGACCCGCGCTGCTGTCAGGCTCGGACGATGCCGAGACGATGACAACGGGTGCCGGAAATGACAGCATCGGCGGCGGCGGCGGCAAGGATGTGCTGTACGGTGGCGCTGGCGCTGACCTGCTGCGCGGCGGTGCCGGGGCGGATATGCTGCTTGGTGGCGCGGGCAACGACAGTCTGTCCGGCGACGGCGGAATTGATCAAGAGTTTGGCGGTGCCGGGGCTGATACCTTCTGGCTGCACCCCGTCAAGGCCTTTGACGCCGACGTCATCCGCGATTTCACCCACGGTGAGGATCACGTTCTGCTGTCACGCGCCGAATTCGGCGACTTCGACCGTCCGGGCGGCGTCGGCCTGCCCGCCCCGTCCTGGTTCGTGGCCAATGCTGGCGGCGTGGCAGGCGACGGCAATGACCGCTTTGTCTATGACACCACCACCGGCAAACTGTACTTCGACAGCGATGGCGCCGGAGGGATCGCAGCCCAGTTGATCGCAGGTTTCAGCCTGACATCGACCGGCGCGCCGATCCTGACAGCCGCTGACTTTATGGTGCAAGACATCGCGTCCTTCGGGTTCTGACCCTATACACCAGACACCTGACCCCCGCAGTTCTGACCCCCGCAGTTCAGGCCGACAGGGCCACGGTGTCATGCTCCATGAAGGCTGCCACTTCGGGAATCCAGCGGCTCTGCACAAAGGCCACATGGCTTGGATGGCTGTTGTAGGCGTCATAAGCCGCCTGATCGGCGAAGTTCATGGCGACCGCAAAGGCGAAGTCATTCTTCGGGCTGACCTCGCGGGCAATCTCAAACGCCCCGACACCGGGGATCGCCTGCAAGCCCGAAAGTGCCGCCAGAAAGCTGGCCTCGGCATCAGAGCCCGCAGGATGCGACAGGCGGAACAGGGCGGCATGGCGGATCATCTTGGGCCTTTGGTTCAAGTGGGGCGGGTTCAAATGCGGCGCAGGCGGATCACCACGTCAACGCGGGCGATCTGGGTGCCCTCGGGTGCCATGGGCAGCGCCGCAATCTTCACTTCTTCCGCCGGGGCATCTGTCAAAGCGTGGCTGTCTTCCCAGTAGAAATGTGGGTGATCATCCATGCGGGTGTCAAAATAGCTGCGGGCCCCGTCAACGACAACCTCGTTCATCAGCCCTGCCGCACAAAAAGCCCGCAGAGTGTTGTAGACGGTGGCAAGGCTGACCTTCTCGCCCGCCCTACCCGTCAGGGCAAACAGGCTTTCGGCGGTGACATGGCGGTTCAGCCCATCGCCCACCAGCAGCCGCGCCAAAGCCAGCCGCTGGCGTGTCGGACGCAACCCACCGCGCTCCAGCCAGTCGGCCACGCGGTTCGCTTCCAAAGACGTCGCAACTGTTATCATGCCGTCATCCTGCCGTGTCATCTTGCCTGCCCTGCGGCAATCCCGCCCTGCTGCACAGTTGTCCGACTATACCGGCGCCGGGCCTGCATGGCCAGAGAGCTTGCGCAACATCAGCAACCCCGCCCCTGCCGCCAGAACGGATGCGCCAAGTACCCCAAGCCGCACCGCGTTCATCTCCGGCCCCTCGCGAAAGGCCAGCCCGCCGATGAACAACGACATTGTAAAGCCAATCCCCGCCAGCATCGCCACCGCCGCCGCATGGCGCAGGCGCATGCCCTCAGGCAGGGCGCCGATGCCCAGTTTGACAACGATGTAGGTCACACCCAGCACCCCCACCAACTTGCCAAGGATCAACCCCAAGCCCACGCCCAGCGCAATCTGTCCGCCGGTTCCGGCCAGGCTCAGGTCAGCCAGGGGCAGGCCTGCGTTGGCGAAGGCGAACAGTGGCACGATCAGAAAGGTCACGTAGGGCTGCAACCCTTCGACCAGAGTATGCAGGGGATGGCCGCCATTGCGGTCGCGCAGCGGGATGCAGAACGCCGTCACCACCCCGGCCAGCGTGGCATGAATGCCCGATTGCAGCACCAGCTCCCACAAGACCACCCCCAGCACCAAAGCCGGAGCCAGCCGCCCCACCTTCAGCCGCGCCAGCACCAGCATCCCCGACACCGGCACCAAAGCCGCCACAAGATAGCGCAGGTCCAGATCGTGCCCGTAAAACACCGCGATGATCAGGATCGCCCCCAGATCGTCCAGAATGGCCAGCGTCAGCAAGAAACTGCGCAAGCCCGGTGGCAGGCCCGCCCCCCCCAGCGCCAGCACGCCCAACGCAAAGGCAATGTCGGTGGCACAAGGTATGGCCCAGCCCTGCCCGACGCCCGCCCCCGCCGTGATGCCAAGATAGACCAGCGCGGGCACCACCATGCCCCCCAAAGCCGCCAGCCCCGGCAGGATGACGGCACGCTTGTCGCGCAAACGGCCCTCCAGCATCTCATGCTTCAACTCCAGCCCGATGATCAGGAAGAACACCGCCATCAGCGCGTCATTCACCCACAGGATCAATGGCATGTCCAAACCATGCCCCCCGGCCGAGACGGCAACCCTCAAGCCCAGAAACGCCTGATATGCCGCCGCCATCGGCGAATTCGCCGCCACCAACGCCAGAACCGTTGCCGCAATCAACACCAGCCCGCCCCAAGCCTCACGAGACAGACCACCCGAACCTTCAGCCATCCATAATCCCTTGCATCATCCAGCCGCCTATAGCCTCAAGATAACGAACCGTCACGCCATGGCAATGCCCGATCACAGGACGCCACCTTGCGCGCCCTTCTCTCCAAATGTTACATGCACTGAAACAGCCTGACGCAGTCACCAAAGGAGACACCGGCACCATGAGCGCTTTTGCGACCACCTTTGACAAGGAAGCGCTTCTGGCCTGCGCGCGGGGTGAACTTTTCGGCCCCGGCAACGCGCAACTTCCCGCCCCGCCGATGCTGATGATGGACCGCATCACCGAAATCTCGGAAGACGGCGGCGCCTTCGGCAAAGGCCATGTCGTGGCCGAATTCGACATCACCCCCGACCTGTGGTTCTTCGCCTGCCACTTCCCCGGCAACCCCATCATGCCCGGCTGCCTTGGCCTTGACGGCCTGTGGCAACTGACTGGCTTCAACCTCGGCTGGCGCGGCTGGCAGGGCCGCGGCTATGCCTTGGGCGTGGGTGAGGTGAAACTCACCGGCATGGTCCGCCCTGACCGCAAGATGCTGCGCTATACCGTTGATTTCACCAAGGCGCTGACCTCTCGCCGCCTGACCATGGGCGTCGCCAATGGCCGCGTCGAGGCGGATGGCGAGGTGATCTACCTTGTCACCGACATGAAAGTTGCCCTGTCTTCAAGTTGAAGGCGGGCGGCAAGCCAAGGGCAACCGCCTGATTGCGGCCCCAAGTTGGGCCAAACGTTCCCGGAAAGGATATCCCATGCGTCGCGTCGTCATCACCGGCATCGGCATCATCTCTCCCATCGGCAATTCGGCGGATGAGGTTGAAGCCTCTCTGCGTGCTGGCAAGTCCGGCATCATCGCCGCCCCCGACTATGCCGAGCGCGGCTTTCGCAGCCAGGTGAAGGGCCAGCCGCTGATCACCTTGGAAGACCATATCGACAAACGCGACCTGCGCTTCATGGGTCCGGGGGCCGCATATAACTTCCTTGCGATGAAACAGGCCATCGCCGACGCCGGGCTTGACCCGTCTGACGTGTCCAACGAGCGTTCCGGCCTGATCATGGGTTCCGGCGGCCCCTCCACCTCGAACTTCTTTCAGGCCTTCGATGCGGTGATCAACAAGGGTGCGCCCAAGAAGATGGGCCCCTTCATGGTCACCCGCTGCATGTCGTCAACCAATTCCGCCTGCCTTGCCACCCCCTTCAAGATCAAGGGCGTCAACTATTCCATCACTTCGGCCTGCTCAACCTCGGCCCATTGCATCGGCAACGGCACCGAACTGATCCAGATGGGCAAGCAAGACATCGTCTTTGCCGGCGGGGGCGAGGAGCTGGATTGGACGCTAAGCTGCCTCTTCGACGCGATGGGTGCCATGTCCTCCAAATACAACGACACCCCGGCCACCGCCTCGCGCCCCTACGACGCCACCCGTGACGGCTTTGTCATCGCGGGCGGCGGCGGTGTGGTTGTGCTGGAGGAGTTGAACCACGCCCTCGCCCGCGGTGCCAAAATCTACGGTGAGGTTACCGGCTACGGCGCCACATCTGACGGCCATGACATGGTTGCCCCCTCGGGCGAAGGTGGCGAACGTTCGATGAAGCTGGCCCTCTCGACCCTGCCGCAAGGCCGCCACGTCGACTATATCAACAGCCACGGCACCTCGACCGTTGTGGGCGACGTGACAGAGATGGAGGCCATCCGCCGCGTCTTTGGTCGCGGCCAAACGCCCCCGGTCGCCTCGACCAAGTCCCTGACCGGCCACTCGCTGGGCGCTACCGGCGTGCATGAGGCGATCTATTCCCTGATCATGATGAACAAATCCTTCATCGCCGCTTCGGCCAACATCACCACGCTTGACCCGGCCCTTGACCCGTCAGAAATCGTGATGACCTTGCGCGAAGGTGTCGAACTGGACTCTGTCCTGTCCAACAGCTTCGGCTTCGGCGGCACCAACGCCACGCTTTTGATGAGCAAATATTTCAACTGATCCGGACTAACCGGGCGACAAAGGGGAACGTGATGGCGGAACTGATGCGGGGCAAGCGCGGCCTGATCATGGGCGTGGCCAACGAACGCTCCATTGCCTGGGGCATCGCCAAGGCTTTGGCCGGGGAAGGCGCAGAACTCGCCTTCTCCTACCAGGGTGACGCTTTCGGCAAACGGGTTGAACCCCTCGCCGCCTCGCTGGGGTCAGATTTCCTCGTCGAAGTCGATGTGACCAACGACGAAAGCCTGAACACCTGCTTCGACGCGCTGAAGGAACGCTGGGGCACGATGGATTTCCTCGTCCACGCCATCGCCTTCTCTGACAAGAATGAACTGACCGGGCGTTTCATCAACACCACACGCGGCAACTTCAGTCACACCTTGGCGATTTCGTGCTTTTCCTTCATCGACGTGTCGCGCCGCGCGGCTGAATTGATGCCCGATGGCGGCAGCCTCATCACCCTGACCTATGCCGGATCAAACCGAGTGACGCCCAACTACAACGTGATGGGCGTCGCCAAAGCCGCCCTCGAAAGCGCCACCCGCTACCTCGCCAACGACCTTGGCCCGCAAAAGATCCGCGTCAACGCCATCTCTCCCGGCCCGATGAAGACGTTGGCGGGTGCCGCCATCGGCGGTGCCCGCGCCACCTTCCGCCATACGGAAGCGAACAGCCCGATGCGCCAGAACGCCACGCTTGAGGCGATCGGCGGCACCGCTGCCTGGCTTTGCTCCGACTACGGCAACTGCACGTCAGGCGAAATCATCCACGTCGACTGCGGCTACCACGTTCTTGGGATGCCGCAGCAAGAAAACCTCTGACCCCACCACAGCCGCAGCAAAGCGCGCCGCCGCATGGCAGGCGCGCTTTTTGCTTGCCTGACACCGGCAGTTGCACCAATACTTACCCAATCGGCTAACTATCCACAAAGGCCGCACCA
The DNA here is from genome assembly GCA_043721775.1 of Rhodobacterales bacterium. Lineage (GTDB taxonomy): Bacteria > Pseudomonadota > Alphaproteobacteria > Rhodobacterales > Rhodobacteraceae > Stagnihabitans. The sequence goes on along the minus strand of JAYSQA010000072.1, from coordinate 6,341 downwards.
TGCCCCGGATGATCTTTATCACCCTGCCCGTTACCGACATCCCAAGAAGCCGCAAGTTCTACGGATCGTTGGGGTTTTCGATCAACGAGAAGTTCTCGGACGAAACGACCGCCTGCGTGGTCGTCTCTGAAACGATCTATTTCATGTTACAGAACCACGAACGGTTCCAAAGCTTTTCGCCCAAGCCGCTGATCCTGCCCACTGCCGGGGCCATGTCCCTGATCACGTTGTCCTTCGAAAGCCGCGCCGAGGTTGACGCCGTAACCCAAGCTGCCCTGGCGTCCGGCGGCCACGAACTGCACGATCCCGAAGACCTGGGCTTCATGTACTCCCGCGCATTCGAGGATCCCGACGGCAACAGCTTCGGCCCAATGTGGATGGACCCGGCGGTGCGGTCCAAAATCTTAACGAAACCTGAAGGTTTTTCGGAAAACCATGCCAAATCAATAGGTTGACAGCCATTGCACGCGTGCAATCCCATGTTTTCACGCCACCAAACGACCTGATATTGGAGCGGGCGGCGGGAATCGAACCCGCGTCTTTAGCTTGGAAAGCTAAGGTCTTACCATTACACAACGCCCGCGCTTGCTGTCACATAGCATCCCGCGCCGTCAGGCTCAACCCAAAGGGCTGCATTTTTCACGCCTCAATCGGCTCAATCAACTGCGGCCCCCGCGCCCGGTTGGAATTCACGGCCTTGTCAACCCGCCAAGACCGCAACACACCCGGCAGGGTGGGCTTCATCAGCAAGGCCGCCCCATGCCCCGCCTCGCCCAGCCACAAGGGCCAGTTCAGGCGATCAAGCATCAACGGCTCGCGGTCATGGATCCCTGCCATGTTCGGACCTGCCGCCAAAGTGACCACAGCGCAGGTCATCCGGTCCTGCCACGGAGAATAGATCCCGCCCAAGACCAAAGGTGCGCCATCGGCCCGCGTGATGTACCAAGGCAGCCGCTCGTCATCGGCGCCAGCACTCCATTCGTAAAAGCCACCGGCCACCACCAGACAACGCCGCTGCCGGATCGCCTCGCGGAAGGCAGGCTTTTCGGCCACGGTATCGGACCGCGCGTTGATGATCAGTGGCCCATCGGCAGGCGTCTTGTACCAGCCCGGCAGCAAGCCCCAGCGCATCGACCGCAGCCGCCTGCTGCCAGCGTCCGAGGTCAGCACCGGCACCGCCTCGGTCGGACACAGGTTGAACTGCGGCACCTCTGGCAGATCATTGCTGGCCACCGCGTCAAACAGAGCGGCCAGGGCAGCGTTCGGATGGGTCAGGGTCAGGCGTCCACACATAGCACCAACCTAACGCAGCAAGGCATCGCGGGGAATGCCCCCCCCGACGCTTGAACTTCCGGGCCTGAACTTCCGGGCCTGCAACTTCCGGGTCTTGAACTTCGCGCCTCAAGCTAGTATCCAACCCCGTCCCGACTAGAATGGCTCACCTGTGGGCCACAGCGGCTATTGCGGAGATTACCCATGTCCTGGACCGATGAGCGCGTTGAGACGCTCAAGAAGATGTGGGCCGAAGGCCAGTCGGCCAGCCAGATCGCCAAGGAACTGGGCGGAGTCACGCGTAATGCGGTGATCGGCAAGGTGCACCGGCTTGGCTTGTCCAACCGCGTCGGCCCTGGTGGCACCGCTGAGGATGACGCCGAAGAGCCGGCGGTGGCAGCGCCCCCACCCGTCCCGGCCCCCGCCCCAGCAGCCAAGCCGGTTGAAACGCCGCGCCCGGTGGTCGAGCCTGTCATGGCTGCTGAACCCCAGCGCCCGACACCTGCCCCGGCCGCCACGCAGCAGCCGCCGCCCGCCACCGCACAGACCGCCGCAGCCCAATCTGCCGCAGCCCAATCTGCCGCAGCGGCCCCCGCCGCCAGCGTCACAGCTCCTCCGCCTATTCCGATGCGCAAGGCCATCATCCCGGCAGGCCAACCCCTGCCGCCGCAGCCTTCCGCCAATGAAATCAGCCCTGAAGCGCTGGCTTCCGTGCGCGAAGTTGAAAAACGCGCCAAGAAGCTGACCCTGATGGAACTGACTGAGCGGACCTGCAAATGGCCGATCGGCGACCCTGCAACGGAAGATTTCTGGTTCTGCGGCCTGCCCTCGGTCGCAGGCAAACCCTATTGCGAGGCCCATGTCGGCGTCGCCTTCCAACCGATGAGCGCCCGCAGGGATCGCCGTCGCTGATCCGGGGAGCATGGGCAAATTGCCCATCCTACCTTGGCCCCAAGTTGCTCAGCCCCATCCGGTGACCGCTCCGGTGACCGCTCCGGTGGGGCTTTCCTTATAAAGACGGCCCGCCCCATGTCGCAGAACCCGCCCAACCTTCGTCCCGACCTTGCCCGCGCCCTTGTGCCGGACGAGCGCCGCCCCCGCCCTGACGGTTCACACCAGCCGACCATCGGCATGGTCTCGCTTGGCTGTCCCAAGGCGCTGGTTGACAGCGAACGCATCCTGACCCGCCTGCGGGCCGAGGGTTACGCCATCTCGCCCGATTACCAAGGTGCCGATGCCGTCATCGTTAACACCTGCGGTTTCCTTGATTCGGCGAAAGCCGAAAGCCTTTCGGCGATTGGCGAAGCTTTGCAACAAAATGGCCGCGTTATTGTGACGGGCTGCCTTGGCGCAGACCCGCAATACATCACCGGAGCACACCCCAAGGTTCTGGCAGTGACCGGTCCACACCAGTACGAGGCAGTGCTGGATGCCGTTCACCTTGCCGTGCCGCCGCAGCCGAACCCCTTCGTTGACCTGCTGCCCGCCACCGGCGTCAAGCTGACCCCGCGCCACTACAGCTATCTCAAGATTTCTGAGGGCTGCAATCACAAGTGCAAGTTCTGCATCATTCCCGACATGCGTGGGCGTCTGGTCAGCCGCCCCGCCCACGCCGTGCTGCGCGAGGCGGAAAAGCTGGTTGAGGCCGGGGTGCGCGAACTCTTGGTGATCTCACAGGATACCTCGGCCTACGGGGTTGACCGCAAGCACGACCTGTCGCCCTGGAAAGGTGGCGAAGTCCGCGCCCATATCACCGACCTTGCCCGCGCCATGGGCCAACTTGGCGGCAACACCAAGCCCTGGGTTCGCCTGCACTATGTCTACCCCTACCCCCATGTCCGCGACCTGATCCCGCTGATGGCGGAAGGCCTTGTGCTGCCCTATCTCGACATTCCCTTCCAGCACGCCCACCCTGAAACCCTGCGTCGCATGGCCCGCCCCGCCGCCGCCGCCCGCACACTGGACGAGATTGCCGCCTGGCGTGGCGTTTGTCCCGACATCACCCTGCGATCAACCTTCATTGTCGGCTATCCGGGCGAGACCGAAGAAGAATTCCAGACGCTGCTGGACTGGCTTGACGAGGCCCAACTTGACCGGGTCGGCTGTTTCCAGTATGAAAACGTCGCCGGTGCCCGGTCAAACGCGCTGCCCAACCACGTGCCCGCCGAGGCGAAACAAGAACGCTTCGAGCGTTTCATGGAAACGGCGCAGGCGATTTCTGAGGCCAAGCTGCAAGCCAAGGTCGGCACCACGCTGCAAGTCATCGTCGATGACGTCGATGACGACGGCGCCACCTGCCGCACCAAGGCCGACGCGCCTGAAATTGACGGCAACCTGTTCATCGACGAAGATTTCGAAACCCTCGCCCCCGGTGACATCGTCACGGTCGAGGTCGAAGAGGCCGCAGACTACGATCTGTGGGGCCGCTTGGTCTGACCCAAGGATCCGAACCACACATCAAGCGTGCGCCATCGCACACTGACGCGGCTTGATCCGTTGGCCCGAAACGCCAAGGCTGGGTGCAGCTTTAACAGGAGTTCCCATGTCAGACGCCCCGATGATCGCCCAAAAGGCCCCCTGCGCCGTTCCGGTCGAGGCTGGCAAAACTTACTACTGGTGCGCCTGTGGCCAGTCCAAAAGCCAGCCGTTCTGCGACTGTAGCCACAAGGGCAGTTCTTTCACGCCCATGGCCTTCGCCGCCGAGGACAGCAAGACCGCCTATCTGTGCGGCTGCAAGCATACCAAGAACGCGCCCTTCTGCGACGGCTCGCACAAGGCGCTGTAAGACCGAAGCGGCGCCCTGACACCGGGCGCTGCACCCGACCGGCCCGAATAGCCAAACCGCGCTGCACCGCCACAGCGGCACTGCGGACATCCTGCATCAGTGCGCAGAAACCTGTGCTGCGCACCCTGGTTCTGCCTTTTGACCCTGTTCCTCGCAGACCCGCCTTAGGCCAGCGTTCCGCTTGCTGATCCGGGCCAGTGATCGTGCCCTGCCGCCCCCCAAGGCCCAGGCGCGATTTGAACAGGTGCTGCCCTGCCCTCTGCCTGTCGGTCCTGCTGCAAATCCGTGCCGCGTCCGGTGCAAATCGCCGTTGCAACTGGCAGGGCCACAATCCGCAAGACCAAGCTTAAATTTTGCGCAGAAAAGGAAAGTTGGTGTTAGCCTTCGCAAACGCGCCAGCTTCAAACCAGAGCGCGGCAAAGGATGGGACATCATGAACATATCACGTCTGTATCTTGTAATCGGTTCACTTTATCTTCTGGTCGGGGTTCTTCTTGGCATGTACATGGGCGGCGCGCAGAACTTTGAACTGGTCCCGGTTCATGCCCACATCAACCTGTTGGGCTTCACCCTGATGACCGTGTTCGGCATCGCCTACCGCATCATGCCGGGCCTGGCCTCGAACGGGCTGGCATCGGCGCATTTCTGGCTGCACCAGATCGGCGGTGTTATCCTGCTGATTGGCCTTTTTCTGGTGCTTAGCCATCAGATGCCGGAAAGCACCGCCGCCATGGTGATGCCGGTGTCCGAGATCATTGTCTTTCTTGGCATGGCCTGCTGGGCCGTCAACGTTTTCAGAAACGCCTGAAATGCAAACAAGGCCGGGCGGTTTCGCGCCGCCCTTCCTTTGATCATCCTGATGAAATCGGGTGTATATTCCGGCGAAAAGCCGCCGGTACCCGAAAAACGTCACATATCCGTTACCGAAATTTCAACCGGCTGTTACCAAACCTACAGCCCACCGTTACGCAAGATGCCTAGCCCCTGCGCCATGTCGCACACCGCGACCCTACCTGCTCAGGAGCCTTCATGCGCTTTTCTTCCTTCGCCGTGGCAGCCATCGCCGCTGCCCTGACCCTTCCCGTCACAGCCTTCGCCCGCGACCAGATCTCGCTGACAGGCTCTTCGACCGTGCTGCCCTATGCCAATATCGTGGCAGAGGCCTTCGGTCAGAACACCTCGTTCAAAACCCCGGTCGTTGAAGGGGGCGGCACCGGCGCCGGTATCGCCAAGTTCTGCGAAAGCCCGGACGAGGCTTCCGCCGACATCGCCACCGCCTCGCGCAAGATCAAATCGGGCGAGATGAACACCTGCCGCAAAAACGGCGTCACCGGTGTCATGGAAGTGCGCATCGGCTATGATGGCGTGGTTTTCGCCTCTGCGATCAATGGCCCGGCCTTTGCCTTCACGCCGTCCAACTGGTTCAACGCCCTGGCCGCCGAAGTCGTCGTCGGTGGCAAACTGGTGCCGAACCCCTACCAGAAATGGTCAGACATCGACCCATCCTTGCCCAATCAGGACATCCTTGCCTTCATCCCCGGCTCCAAGCACGGCACGCGTGAAGTGTTCAACGTGAACGTCATCACCAAGGGCTGCACCGTTTTCAAAGCCGACAAGGCCTTCGAGGCGCGTGACGGCAAGGCTGATGGTTGCATCGCCCTGCGCACTGACGGCAAAGTCGTCGAAATCGACGGCGATTACACCGAGACGCTGTCGCGCATGAAATCCAACCCGCAAAGCGTTGGCGTTTTCGGCCTGTCGTTCTATGAAAACAACACCGACACCCTGCGCGTCGCCACCTTCCAGGGTGTGACCCCCTCCAAGGCGACCGTGGCGAACGGCACCTACCACGTCTCGCGCCCGCTGTTCCTGTACGTCAAGACCCAGCACATCGGCGTCATCCCCGGCCTGAAAGAGTTCGTCCAGTTCTTCGTCTCGGACGACATGGCTGGCAACGCAGGCCCGCTGTCGGCTTACGGTCTGGTGACTGACCCGGCTTTGGCCGCAACTCAGGCCCAAGTCGCCAACTAACCGACGGTGCATCAGAAAAGCCCGGCCGGTTCCCCCGGTCGGGCTTTTTCATGGCTCGCCCCGCTGCGCGAGGTAGGCCCGGACCGAGGTGACCACATGGGGGCGTTGTTGCATAACTCAGACCTCAGAGTCTGCTTCGAAACTATCTGTGTGATGTCATGGCCTTGCGAGCAGGCGGATGAGACGGCGGATTTGGGCGATGAGCAGCCATGCTTTGGCGCTGGCGATGGTTTTCTCCCGGTCCTTCGCTATC
>JAYSQA010000071.1:0-33371 GCA_043721775.1 Rhodobacterales bacterium | reverse complement strand
CCGGAGTTTCTGGAATTTGCCGCCGGCAAGGATCATCTGCTGGTGGTCGAGGAAGGCCAGCCGGAGTTCATCGAGACCCAGCTGGGAAGTTTCCTTTTCCGCGCCGGATCGGCGGTGAAGCTGCATGGCAAGGGATTGTTGCCGATGGCCGGGGAATATACCGGGGCGGTGATGTTTCAGGCGGTGACCGGTTTCCTGAAGGTCGCAGCACCCGAGATGTTGGCAGCGGTGGTGCGCGCGCCCAACATCGACCGTCCGCAGATCCCCGACCTGACCAGAACCGTCCCGATCCGGCCGCCCGGGTTCTGCATCGGTTGCCCGGAACGCCCGATCTTTGCCGCGATGAAGCTGGTGCAGCAGGAAACCGGCAAGCTGCAGATCACGGCGGATATCGGCTGCCATCTGTTTGGCAGCCTGCCGCCGTTTGAGATTGGCGGCGCGACGATGGGCTATGGCCTTGGGCCAGCGGCCAATGCGGCCTTTGATGGCGGCGGTGCCACAAGGCCAATTTCCATCATCGGCGATGGCGGCTTCTGGCACAACGGGCTGTCGTCCAGCTTCGGCAACATGGCGTTCAACAAGTCGGACTCGGTGGCGGTCATCGTTGACAACTACTATTCGGCGGCGACTGGCGGGCAGGACGTGATGTCCTCGCGGGCTGCCAATGCGACGAAGGCGACCAGGCATCCGATATCGAAGGCGTTGAAAGGCATCGGGATTGATTGGGTCCGGCAGGTGGACCGCACCTATGATGTTGGCCACATGCGCGATGTGCTGCTGGAGGCTTTGACGACGAAGACGCCGGGACCGAAGGTGATTGTTGCCTCGTCCGAATGCATGTTGAACAAGCAACGGCGTGAGAAACCCTTGGCTGCGGCGGCGATCAAAGCGGGGCGCCGGGTCGAGGCACCCCGGTTCGGGGTCGACGAAGATATCTGTACCGGGGATCATGCCTGTATCCGGCTGTCCGGGTGCCCCTCGTTGGGGCTGAAGACGCTGGACGATCCCTTGCGCGATGACCCGGTGGCCTCGATTGACCAAAGCTGTGTCGGTTGCGGGAATTGTGGTGAGGTCGCGGATGCAGCGGTGCTGTGCCCCAGCTTCTACCAGGCCGATGTGGTGCACAACCCCTCGGCCATCGAGGTGCGGTTTGCGGCGTTCCGGTTGCGGGTGATCGGCTGGCTGCAAAAGCGGCGCGATGCCCGGCGGCTGGTGTTTGAGGTGTCGGCATGAACGTTCAACTGAACCCGCAACCGATGGACCCCAAGCTGTCCTCCATCATCAAGCTGGCCGTTTTGGCGGTAGGCGGTCAGGGCGGCGGCGTTCTGACGGCCTGGATCGAGGATGTGGCCCGCGCCAATGGCTATGCGGCGCAGGCAACCTCGGTTGCGGGCGTGTCGCAGCGCACCGGTGCTACGGTATATTATGTCGAGATGGCGCCCTCGGATGACGGCATCCCGATCTTCTCGCTGATGCCTGCGGCGGGCGATGTTGATATCATGATCGCGGCTGAGATGATGGAAGCCGGGCGCGCGATCATCCGGGGCTTTGTGACGCCGGAACGAACGGTGCTGATCGCGTCGACCCACCGTGCGCTGGCGGTGTCGGAAAAGATGGAGCCGGGCAACGGGATCGCCAATTCCGATGAGGTGATGGCGGCGGCCGGCCTGATGGCGAAACGCTTCATCGCGGCGGATTTCGAGGCGCTGGCGGTGCAGAACGGCTCGGTGATTTCGGCGTCCCTGTTCGGGGCTCTGGCGGGTTCCGGCGCGCTGCCCTTCCCGCGTGCGGCGTTCGAGGCGGCAATCCGCAAGGGCGGCAAGGGCATCGAAGGCTCTTTGCGTGCCTTTGCCGCGTCTTATGATGCTGCCATGGGGCCGGTTGTGGCGCCAGCCACCCCGCAGAAGCCCGGCCCCCCACTGGTCAAAGGCCCGGCCCGGATGGTGGCCGAATGGCACCGGCTGCACAACCTGGCCAAGGCGCTTCCCGCACCGGTGGCAGAGATGGCCGAGCTGGGGCTGAAGAAGGTGGTTGATTTTCAGGATGTTGCTTACGGCGCGGACTATCTGGGCCGCCTTGGCACGGTGCTGGCACGCGATGATGACGCGCTGGGCTATGCCCTGTCGGTCGCGGCGGCCAAGTATGTCGCCAACGCCATGTGCTATGACGATGTGATCCGGGTGGCTGATTTGAAGACCCGCGGCCCCCGCTTCGACCGCATCGCCAGGGAAATGCGGGTGAAAGCGGGCAACCTCATGCAGCTTACCGAATTCATGCATCCCCGTGCCGAGGAAATCGCCGGGATGTTGCCGGCCCGGTTGGGGCAAAGAGTGCAGGACGATCCGAAGTGGATGGCGCGGCTTGACCGCTGGTTCGCCAAAGGTCGGCGGTTGCGGACTGACGGCCTGATCCCTTACGCCACCCTCTATCTGCTGGGCGGCCTCAAGTTCTGGCGCCGGCGCACCCTGCGCCACGCGCAAGAGGTGGCGCATCTTGAAGCGTGGCTCGCCACCGCACTGAGCTATCTGCCGCGCTATGATCTGGCGGTAGAGGTCCTGAAATGCCGCCGCCTGGTGAAGGGTTATTCCGACACCCACACCCGCAGCCTCTCCAAGTTCGACAAGGTTCTGGCCGCAACCGCCACGGTTGCAAGCCGCGAGGATGCTGCCGATTGGGTCCGCCGCCTGCGCGAAGCGGCGCTGAAGGATGAAGAGGGCAAGGCCCTTGACGGTGCCATCGCCACCATCCGCAGCTTTGTCTGACCTTCCGGCAAGACCATCCCCGCGTCGCCTTTCATATTTGCCCAAATATCCTCCGGGGGTGTGGGGGTGGAAAACCCCCACCCTTGGTCCCGACCGCCCCAAACAAATACGCTGGGTCACACCCGGCAGCCGCACACCCGGCAGCTGCCGCCGTGGGTCACTCAGCCGCGATGGGCAGACTGCTTTGGCCGATTGCGGTCAGTTCCGCCACGATCCGGTTGATCCGCTGACAGAAGGCCGAAAAATTCGGCAGCGGTTCAACCCGTCGTTCATCCAGATACAAGGAACGGTCAATCTCGATCTGCACGACATGTTTGCGCGACACTGGATGGCCATAGGCCTGCGCGATGTAGGCCCCGGCGAAGGGAGAGTTGCGGGCGGTGCGAAAGCCTGCGGCGGCGAAGATCGCCTCGACCCGCTTCACCACCTCGCCAGAGGCGGCGGCACCGAAGCGGTCGCCCAGCACCACCTCTGGCAGGGGTTGGCCGGGGCGGGCATGGGCCTCGATGGCTTCGTGGGGCATCGAGTGGCAGTCGATCAGAACAGCCTCGCCAAACAGCGCGTGGGTCTCGTCCACAAGGCTGCGCAGGGTGGTATGCCAGGGGTGCCAATGGCGGACAAGGCGCGCCTCGGCCTCGGCCCGGGCGATCTTGCCGGCATAGATCGCCCGGCCGCCGGCCACCACACGGGGGATCACCCCAAGCCCGGAAGAGATTCGTGGATTGTGCGCGCTGCGGGCAATGTCTTCGACCACGGCAGAATCCAGTTCGTCACAGCCGCGGTTGAAGTCGATATAGGCGCGCGGTGCGCGGGCACACAGCAAGGGTGCCCCGAACAAAGGCGCACGCCCAAACAGCCGGTCGACGAAAGCATCCTCGGATGACCGCAGCGTAATGGCACTCAACTGGCTTGCGGCCAGAAAATCGGGCGGATATTCGCGACCCGAATGCGGCGAAGAGAAGATCACAGAGGTCCGCTGCCGCAGGGGGCGGATCAGGCGAAAGGATTCGCCCTCGACAAGCTCTGACATGCGGTCCTCCATGCCTCAGGTATAGCGGCATAATCTGGCGCGGAGAAAGCCCTTGAACAGCCCCGCTCTTCTGATTATAGACCGCCCACCGACGCGGTTCTGCCCAATCCTTGGGTTTGGCAGGATGCAACGGCACGGAGGGCGGTTAGCTCAGCGGTAGAGCACTACGTTGACATCGTAGTGGCCACTGGTTCGATCCCAGTACCGCCCACCATTCACCGCTGGCCGCAAGGCTGGCATGGTTTTCAAATGGCGCGAGGACGCGCCGCGAACAGAAGGAGACAGCCATGAAGGTTGCAAACTCGCTCCGCTCGCTGAAGACGCGTCATCGCGATTGCCAGGTCGTGCGCCGTAAAGGCCGCGTCTACGTGATCAACAAGACGCAAAAGCGCTACAAGGCCCGCCAAGGTTGATTATTGGTGCGTTGAGTAGGCTGTTTCAGCACGGTTGATGGGCCGCCAGGGAAACCTCGGCGGCTTTTTCATGTGGCGGCTTTTTCATTTCCCCGGCCGTGGGAAAAGGTAGCATGGGCAATCTGCCCATGCTTGCAAGGCCCATCACATGAAACTGTATCACTCTCCCACCTCGCCCTTTGTCCGCAAGGTCATGGTGCTGATTCTTGAAACCGGTCTCGCACCCCGGGTCGCGCTGGTCCGCGCCACAGGCACGCCGCTTGATCCGGGCACCATGCCGCTTGACCGCAATCCCCTTGGCAAGCTCCCCGCGCTGGAGCGGGATCAGGGCGGCATCCTTTACGACAGCCGGGTGATCTGCCGCTATCTGGATGATCTGGAGGGGTCCGGTCTTTATCCGGCAGGCCGCCTATGGGACGTGCTGACGCTGGAGGCTACGGCGGACGGCATTCTGGACGCCGCCCTGCTGATGGTCTACGAATCCCGGCTGCGTCCCGAAGAGATTCGCTTTGCGCCGTGGGTGGAAGGCCAGTGGGCTAAAATCGCCCGCACGCTTGACGCGCTGGAGTCGAATGCGGCAGCCCTTCTGGCCGGGCCGCTGGATATGGGGCAGATAGCACTTGCATGCGCTTTGGGCTATCTCGACTTTCGGCACGCTGCCCGCGACTGGCGGGCAGATCATCCAAAACTGGCGAAATGGGAAGCTGAATTCGCTCTGCGGCCCTCTATGCAGGCTACGATTCCGGCCTAGTTTCCATCACAGCATCTGGATATTGGGCGCAGACAGCGCGGGTTCAAGGCAAAGGGTCAAGGAAATAGGGTTTTGCGTGACCCTGTGCGCCTTTGACCGCTGGACCTCTGCGCAATCCTTGTCTAAAACCCGCCCGGCAAGGCTGCGTCTGGGACGCGGCCCGATGGCTTTATAGGCCTGCCCGACGGGCGGCCAGCGGAAGGGAGAAGTAGTCGTGTCCCATGCTGACGATACAGCAGGATCTCACAAAGCCGATCGGCGGGATTTCCTGTATTACGCGACCGCCGGGGCGGGTGTTGTGGCCACTGGTGCGGCGGTCTGGCCGCTGGTGAACCAGATGAACCCCTCTGCCGACGTGCGCGCTCTGGCCTCCATCGACGTTGACATCAGTGGTGTCGCCGAGGGCAGCCAGCTGACTGTGCTGTGGCGCGGCAAGCCGGTGTTCATTCGCTACCGCACCCCGGACGAGATCAAGCAAGGTCAGGACGTCAAGCTGACGGATCTGGTTGACACCAATTCCGAGAATGAAAACCTGCCAGCCGGCACCGACGCCAGCGACGCCAACCGCGCGCTTGACAAGGACGGCAAGTGGCTGGTGATGATGGGCGTCTGCACCCACCTTGGCTGCGTGCCCCTCGGCGATGGCGCCGGAGAGTTCAACGGCTGGTTCTGCCCCTGCCACGGCTCGCAATATGACACCGCCGGCCGCATCCGCAAAGGCCCGGCCCCGCGCAATCTTCTGGTGCCGATTGCCGCGTTTTCCAACGACACAACGATCAAGCTCGGGTAAGGAACAGCAAGATGGCCGGTATCCCGCATGACCACTACGAGCCCAAACCGGGCTTTCAGGCATGGCTTCACACTCGCCTGCCGATTGTCAGCCTGTTTTATAATACGCTGATGCTGCCCACGCCAAAGAACCTCAACTGGATGTGGATCTGGGGCATCGTGCTGACCTTCTGTCTTGCCATGCAGATCGTGACCGGCATCGTGCTGGCCATGCATTATACGCCGAACGTCGATCTGGCCTTCGGCTCGGTCGAGCATATCATGCGCGACGTGAACGGCGGCGTGATGCTGCGCTATCTGCACGCCAATGGCGCCTCGCTGTTCTTCTTTGCCGTCTATTGCCACATCTTCCGGGGCCTGTACTACGGCAGCTACAAGGCACCGCGCGAAGTGACGTGGGTGATCGGCATGATCATCTATTTCCTGATGATCGCTACGGCGTTCATGGGCTACGTGCTGCCTTGGGGCCAGATGTCGTTCTGGGGTGCCACTGTGATCACTGGCCTGTTCGGCGCGATCCCGGGCATCGGCGTTTCGCTGCAACAATGGCTTCTGGGCGGCTTTGCCATCGGCAACGCCACGCTGAACCGCTTCTTCAGCCTGCATTACCTGCTGCCCTTCGTGATTGCCGCTTTGGTTGCCGTCCACATCTGGGCCTTCCACACCACCGGCAACAACAACCCGACTGGCGTTGAAGTCCGCCGCGGATCGAAGGCCGAGGTTGAGGCTGATACGGTGCCGTTCTGGCCCTACTATGTCATCAAGGACCTGTTCGCGCTGTCGGTCATTCTGATGCTGTTCTTCGCCGTCGTCGGCTTCATGCCGAACTACCTTGGCGACCCGGACAACTACATCCAGGCCAACCCACTGGCGACCCCGGCGCATATCGTGCCGGAATGGTACCTGCTGCCGTTCTACGCCATCCTGCGGTCTTTCGATAACACGGTCTGGGCGGTGCAACTGGTGCACTTCGTGACGTTCGGCATCGTTGACAGCAAACTGTTCGGCGTGCTGGCGATGGGTGGCGCCATCCTGTGCATGGCGCTTGCGCCGTGGCTGGACACGTCCTCGGTCCGCTCGGGCCGCTATCGCCCGATGTTCAAGGCGTGGTTTGCGGTTCTGGTCATCGACTTCGTGGTGCTGATGTGGTGCGGTTCGCAAGTGCCGTCTGCCTTCACCGGCTGGGTTGGTCTGATCGCCGCGACCTACTGGTTTGCCTATTTCCTGGTGATTCTGCCGCTTTTGGGTGTGCTTGAAAAGCCGCTCTTGCCCCCGGTCACGATCGAGGAAGACTTCAAATCGCACTACGCCGCACCGGCCCTCGGCCCGGCCGAGTGAGAAAGGAACTGACTGAGATGTTTCGCAAAATCGCAATCAGTGCCGTATCTGCACTTACGCTTATGGCGGGCGCCGCCTCGGCAGCCGGTGAGGCGGAGACAACCGATGTCGCCTTCTCGTTCGAAGGCCCTTTCGGCACCTTCGACGAGCATCAGTTGCAGCGCGGCCTGCAAGTTTACACCGAGGTCTGTTCGACCTGCCACGGGTTGAAGTTTGTCCGCATCGGCCAATTGGCGGATGCGGGTGGGCCGAACTTGCCGGAAGATCAGGTCAAGGCCTATGCCAAAGCGTTCCCGATCAACGACGCGGCCTCTAATCCGCAGTTTGTTGACGCCGAGACCGGAACGGCGCGAACCTTGCTGCCGTCTGACCATTACCCGGCCAACAATGCATTGAAGGCCCCTGACCTGTCAGTCATGGCCAAGGCGCGCAAGGGCTTCGAAGGCCCCTATGGTCTGGGTACGAACCAGTTCTTCAAAGGCATGGGCGGACCGGAGCATATTTATTCGATCATCACCGGCTTTACCGGCGAATCGAAGGATATCGCGGGCGTAAGCTTCTATGAAAACAAGGCCTTCCCGGGTGGCTGGATGGCGATGCCGAACACGGCGGTTGCTGCCGATCAGGTGACCTATGCTGACGGTACGCCTGCCACGCTGGACCAAGAAGCGAAGGACGTTTCGGCGTTCCTGATGTGGGCTGCCGAACCCAAGATGATGGACCGCAAGGAATCCGGCTTCAAGGCCGTGCTTCTTTTGGGTCTGCTGTCGGTTCTTTTGTACCTGACCAACAAGCGTCTGTGGGCGAAGGTCAAGGGCAAGAAGTTGGCCCACTAAGGCCGATGCATTCATTGAAAAGGCCCCGCCATGGTGCGGGGCCTTTTTCTATGGGCCAAGATAGGCGCGCAGGGCGGCAGGCGGATCGGCGAAGATCGCCTTGGTTGCCATCGGGGGATCGGCTTTGCCATCATGGACCACCACCACCTGATCCGCAAAACGTGTGGCATCGGCGGGGTCGTGGGTGACCATGAGAACGGTCGTTCCGGCCTCGGCCGCCAGATCGGCGACCAGCGCAAGAAGGCCGGCCTTCAGGGCTGGGCCAAGGGCCGCGAAGGGCTCATCGAGCAGCAGAACAGGGCGGGCTTGCAGCAGCACCCGGCCCAAGGCCGCGCGGCCCTGCTGTCCGCCAGACAGGTCAGCGGGCTTGCGGGATTGCATGCCAGAAAGACCAAGCCTTTCAAGTACCTGCGCAATGCGGATGTGGTCGGCTTGGGTCAGTTTCAGCCTTGAGTTCAGGGCCAGGCCAAGGTTCTGGCCAAGCGTCAGATGGGGGAAAAGGTTCTGATCCTGAAACAGGATTGCCATGGGCCTTTCAGCGGGCGAAAGCGGGCCAAGGTCGCGGTCCTGCCACAGAATTCGGCCGGAGGCTGGTGCCAGAAATCCGGCCAACCCCATGAGAAGGGTGGACTTTCCTTCTCCTGATCCGCCCAGCAGCGCCAGTCTGGTGCCGGCTTCAATCGCCCAATCCGCCGACAGTCGAAAGCCATCTTGGGATAGAACCAGGTGATCAAGGTGCAGCACGGCGGCCTCCGAGGTCGAAAAACGCGAAGAGGGTGAAGCTTAAGGTGACCAGCAGCAGCGCTGCGGCGGCGGCCTCGTCCATCCGGTAGGCGCCGGACAGACGTTGCACCACAAGGGGTAGCGTGGCCTGATCGGCTGCTCCAAAAAGGGCAATGACACCAAGGTCTCCCATTGCCAGCGCCGCAGCCAAACCCGCGCCCAGCCCAAGGGGGCGGGCGAGGCGGGGCAGCGTCAGATAGCGCAGGCGCGGCCCGCCGGCAAGGGCCATGGTTGCTGCGAGGCGGTCGTAGGAGGTGTGCAGGGCTTGCGCCTCGGGCAGCAGCAGGCGGAAGACAAAAGGTAATGCCATCAAGGCGTTGACGGCAATCGTGACGGGCAGGGCGATATCCTCGGGGCGCAGATAAGGGCGCACGATCAGGAAGAAACCGGTCCCAAGAACCAGACCAGAGGCGGACAGCGGCAGCATGGCGGCAAGTTCTAGCAAGGATGAGCGGCGATGGGCGACCGCTTGGGCAAGGACGAGGGCGGCTGCGACGGTGAGCGTTGCGGACACAATGGCCATCCAAAGAGAGCGGGCAGCGGCTTGCCAGACTACCAGCGGTAGGTGCGTGAGGGACGGCAAGCCCTCGACCAGTACGGCAGCGAGGGGCAGAAGAAGGAACAGGGCGGCGGCCGTGATGGCTATCGCATCCAGCGTGGCGCGGCCCTTGGGGGGGCGTAAGGTCAGGCTGCGGTCCAGGCCTGCGCCGAGGCCCGAGGGTAGCGTGAAGCCGGCGGACAGGGTGACGGCGGCGGCGCAGAGCGCGAACTGAACGGCGGCCAACAGCGCGGCTTTACCGGGATCAAAATCGAACCTGAGGGCCTGATATATCGCGAGTTCAAGGGTGGTGGCCTTGGGGCCCCCGCCAAGTGTCAGGGCCACGACGAAGGAGGTCAGGCAGACGAGGAAGATGGCAAGGGCGGCGCCGGGCAGGGTGGCGCGCAGCATGGGCAGTTCGATGTGGCGGAAAGGGGAGGGGAGGTTCAGGGTCTCGGCAAGGCGAAAGCGCTCGGACGGGATGGCGTGCCAGCCGTTCAGAAGGATGCGGGTGGCGAGGGGCAGGTCGAAGAAAACGTGCGCTAGGACAACGCCGGTCAACCCATAGATGGAAATTGTCGGAAGCCCTACCGTCTGTAGTGCTGCGTTCAGCAGGCCGCTGCGGCCGTAGATGGTGAGCAGGCCAAGGACGGCGACGATGACGGGAAGGAGGAAAGGGGCGCCCATCAAGAGGATCAGCGCACCGCGTCCGGGGAAGCTGCGGCGCATCAGGGCGCGGGCGGTGGGCACGGCGAGGGCACAGGAAAGAGTTGTCGATAGAAGGGCTTGGGCAATGGTGAAGCGAATGGCGGACCAGTCGGCGGGGCGTAACGAGGCCCCGCCGGAATGGCTTGCCAACGCCAGTGCCGTTCCCAGCACCAGCGTGGCGATCAGCAGAGCTATTACGCCCGCCGCTATTTGGAGAGGACGGTCTGCCATTCCTCGACTGCGGCTTGCCGGGCTGCTTCAGCCTCGGCTGGGGAGTAGAGCAAGGATTTCAGGGGCTTGATCAGGGTTTCATAACCCGCAGGCAGGCCCGAAGCGGGGGTTTTGGCGGGATACATCCAATTGGTGGTGGGGATCAGCGTTTGGGCGGCATCGCTGGCGAGGTAGGCGAGGAACTGGTCGGCGAGGGGTTGCTGCTTTGAAGACACCAGTTTTCCGGCGACCTCCACCTGCATGTAGTGGCCTTCATCGAAGGGAGCGGCAGATTTGGTGGCATCTTTCTCGGCGATCAGGTGGTAGGCGGGGGAAGTGGTGTAGGACAGGACCATGTCAGCTTCGCCCTTCAGGAACAGGCCGTAGGCCGCGTCCCAGCTTGGCGTCACGGTGACGATGTTATCGGCCAAGTCCTTCCAGATATTAGCAGAATCCGCACCATAAGCGTCTTTGATCCACATCACGAGACCCAGACCGGGGGTGGAGGAACGCGGGTCCTCGATCACGATCTTCAGGTTCGAGGCGGCCAATTCCTTGAAGGATCTCGGGGGATTGGTCAGTTTGGTGTTGTCGTAGACGAAAGCGAACCAGCCCCAGTCGAAGGGTTCAAAGTTGGCGTCGGTGTAGGGAACGGGCAGGTCGTTGGGGGCGATGGCCGCGAGCGGGGCGAAAAGGCCGGTGGCGCGGGCCGCTTCGGTCAGCGTGGTGTCGAGGCCAAGGACGATATCAGCCTGAGAACCCGTGCCCTCCATCTTGAGGCGCGAGAGGACGGCGGCGCCGTCTCCGGCGGTTATGTAGTTGATTTTGCAAGCACAAGTCGCCTCAAAACCCTTGGCGATGGCGGGGCCGGGGCCCCAGTCGGCGGCGAAACTGTCGTAGGTCAGCACGTTGAGCACGGGGGTTTCAGCCATGGCCATGGGAGCCAAAGACAAGAACGCCAGTGCAAGATGGATGATTTTCACATGGTCTCTCCATTTTGCGACGGGCGGGAATGGAGCGGACACGATCCAGCACCTTCCCTCCGCCGGTATGATCCGGGTCAGGTTCAACGGGTCCGCATCGCTGCATCTCAGCCTGTCAGCCTTTCGGCTTGGGGCACCCCGAGGTAAGAGCGAAGATAGGGGAAAGGCGGATGGGTGCAAGGGAAAAGCGCAAAGGTCTGATAACGTTGAAATAAACTGTGGAATTTGCAGGAAAGGTGCTTTTGAACGCGCTCGCAGTCTGGCGTTCTTGCGACATTGCGCGCGGGAAAATGCCGATGCGTTAACCAAAGTTCGGCGAATCGGGGGTGGTGCGCAATGAATGCGCACCCTACGATGGGAAAAAACAGGAGGTGGGGCATGTTTCTGCGTCTGGCACTTTTGGGGCTGATGACTTTGCCTGCCTCGGCGGACTGTGTGAACTATGTCAGCTTCACCAAAGGGGTGACGGTGCGGCTGGAGGATGGGTCATCGTGGGCGGTGCACCGGGACGCGCATGACGTGATCCGGATCGAGGAGGCCAAGGCCTCGGGCAATTACGCGAAATATGTGGTGGGGCCTTATGGCGTGTACCAGACCGAGAGCACGCGGAACGGCAGTGCGACCGTGTCGGAGTATCACTATATCCGCACGGTGCCAGAGCCTGTGGCGGGGATGGACTGGACGTCGAACGTCAAGGCGGTGACGACGAAGATCGGGGCTGCGGACGGTGATGCGTGGCGCGAAAAGGTGCATGTCACGACAAGTTCTGCGCAGACGCTGCGGGTTGGGGCGTGCCGGTATCAGGCGTTTGGGGTCGATATTGGCCATGTCGGCGGGCCTTATCCGACGGTGCAGCATTTCACCTATTTCCCCGACCTGCGCTTTGGCATCCAGACCCGGATCACCTATCCGGCGGATACCGTGAAGAAGGCGGCCATTCTGTCGATGAAGGCAGATTAGTGCGAAGATTTTTCGACGAAAAATCTTCTTTCTTGGTGCGGATTGGCCTATGGGGGGGCGGCAACAGGAGAATTCCGATGAGCCTTAACACCTTTGGTCATTTGTTCCGCTTCACCACCTGGGGCGAAAGCCATGGACCGGCGATTGGGGCGACGGTGGATGGTTGCCCGCCGGGGATTGTGTTGAGCGAGGCGGATTTGCAGCCTTGGCTGGACAAGCGGAGACCGGGAACCTCGAAATTCACCACGCAGCGCAAGGAGGCGGACGAGGTTCGCATTCTGTCGGGTGTGTTTGAAGGGGTGACGACGGGGACGCCTATTCAGTTGATGATCGAGAATACCGACCAGCGGTCGAAGGATTATGGCGACATTGCGCAGGCGTTTCGGCCGGGGCATGCGGATATTACCTACCATCAGAAATATGGCGTGCGGGACTACCGGGGCGGTGGGCGGAGTTCGGCGCGCGAGACGGCTTCGCGGGTGGCTGCCGGGGGGGTGGCGCGGGCGGTGTTGGCCAAGCTGGTGCCGGGGCTGAAGATTACCGGCTATATGGTGCAGATGGGGGCGAAGGGGGTTGAGCGGAGCCGGTTTGACTGGGGGCAGATTGGGGAAAACCCGTTCTGGTGCCCCGATCCGGTCGCGGCTGGGGAGTGGGCGGCGTATCTGGACGGGCTGCGGCTTGCCCATAACTCGGTTGGGGCGGTGATTGAGGTGGTGGCGGAGGGCGTTCCGGCGGGCTTGGGGGCGCCGTTGTACGGCAAGCTGGATTCGGATCTGGCGAGTGCGATGATGTCGATCAACGCGGTCAAGGGGGTGGAGATTGGCGACGGAATGGCCTCGGCCAGTCTGACCGGTGTGGAGAATGCCGATGAGATCCGGATGGGGGCTGCGGGGCCGGAGTTTTTGTCGAACCATGCGGGGGGGATTTTGGGCGGCATCAGTTCGGGTCAGCCGGTGGTGTGCCGGTTTGCTGTGAAGCCGACGTCAAGCATTCTGACGCCGCGCCGGACGATCAACCAGCGCGGCGAAGAGGTGGAACTGGTCACCAAGGGGCGGCATGACCCTTGCGTGGGCATTCGCGCCGTGCCGGTGGGTGAGGCGATGATGGCGCTGGTGTTGGCGGATCACCTGCTATTGGATCGCGGACAAACCGGTGGGGTGCGCGGCCTGATCGGGTAACATGGGCAGATTGCCCATCCTACGCAGCCGCAGCAGTTCTTCGCAGAGGGCGTCTTTGCCTTGCGCCATCGCCCAGCGGTGGCTTGGCGCGGTGAGGCTTCCAAGCAGGGGCAGGCCAATGGGGTGCCAGTCATTCTCAACCTCGACCACGACGCCGGCCTGGCGCAGGTTCCAGTAGCTGTGGCCATGGACATCGCCCGACGCCTCGACCATCCAGGTGTTGGGCAGGGATTGCGGGACAATCCGGGCCGTCCAGCGCAGGGTAAGCGGCAACAGGCCCTTGGAGCGTACCGCATAGCTGCCATCGTCCTTCAGGGTGACCGAGCGATAGGTGCTGCCCCACCACGATGGCCAATCCTCCATCCCGATCAGCAGGCGGGCCACGTCGGGCAGGTTACCTCTGATGCGCCAGGCTGTGACAATGTGGAACGATTTGTCGCGCATTCAATCCTCCGGTCCTGTTTCCATTGGAACGGTTGTGACGTGACGAAGTTTCCGGGCGGTTAAGGTTTCATCTGCGATTTGAAGACTTTAACTCAAATACGAACTCTCGCAGCAAAGGTACGCGGCGGGGGCGGAACGAAGCGTCGGTCAGGGTGACTTCGGCCATCGCTTCAAGCCGGAAGCGGCGAAAGCCCTGGCGCAGGGTGCAGAAGGCCAAGAGCATCAGGGTGCGATCGAGGAAGACGACCGACAGGGGCCAGATGCGGCGTTGGGTTTGCGCGTCGGCGCGGTCTTGATAGGTGATGTCAAGCGCGCGTTCATCCCAGCAGGCATGGCGGATCAGGGGCAGGGTGGCGGGGGCAGGGGCGCGCTTCTCAAACCGGTAGGTTTGCTGAACGGCGTGGATGGCCTGGCGCTGAATACGCTCTGGCAGGGTGGCGATGATCTTGGCCTGTGCTGCCTCAGCCGCTTTGGCAAGGGCGGGGTCACCGGCGAGGCGCACCTCGGCGAGGCCGAGGACCAGCGCTTCCACCTCTAGCCGTGTGAACATTTGCGGGGGCAGGGCGGGGTCTTCGGTGAGGGTGTAGCCAAGGCCTGCGGCACCGTCGATCAGGGCACCACCGGCGCGCAGGGTTTCGATGTCACGGTAGAGGGTGCGGGGGGAAACCTCGGTTTCTTCGGCCAGACGGGCAGCAGTGATGGGCTGCGGCAAGGTGCGCAGGGCGGTCAGCAGGCGGAAAAGGCGGTCGGGGCGTGACATCGTTTCGCTTTGGGCTGCTGACAGGTTCTGACAGGATGGGGGGAGCATAAGGGAGGCCGCGGATAACTCAAGGCCCCAGATAATTTAGGGCTTTTGCCAAAGGAGAATGACATGCTGACGCTTATTCATGCCCCGAACTCGCGGTCCACCCGGATTTTGATGCTGATTGACGAGTTGGGGATCTGGGACAAGACCGAGATCCGCCAAGTGGGGATTGTGTACCGCGATGGGTCTGGCCATGCTGATCCGGCCAATCCGCATCCGGAAGGCAAGGTGCCGGTGCTGATCCATGACGGCACGGTGATCACGGAAAGCGGGGCGATCATGCTGTATCTGACGGCTTTGTTCCCGGACAGTGGGCTGGCGCCGAAGCCGGGCACAGTGCTGCGGGGCGACTATCTGACCTGGCTGTTCTGGTATCAGGGTGTCATGGAACCGGTGATGATGGCGGAGGTGTTGGGCATCAGGCACCCCGGTTTCACGCGGAATTTCCGGGGGATGGTGGAAATTGCGGCGCGGCTGCGCAAGGCGCTGGAGAAGGGGCCGTGGCTGTGTGGGGACTATTCGGCGGCGGATGTGATCTGCGCCTCGGCCTTCACCTTCATGCCGGAACTGGTGCCGGATGATGCGCTGATCAGGGATTGGGTGGCGCGGTATCAGGCAAGGCCGTCGCTGGCGGCCGCCAAGGCCTATGACGCGGCTTTGCTGGCGGCCTGACGGGCCATCTGCACGGCCAGGATTCCGGCCATGGCAATCATCACCCCCAGAATGTCAGTGAGGGTGATGTGTTCGCCCAGCAGAAGGGCTGCGACGGTGACGCCGAAGAACGGGTTGAGGAAGTGGAAGGTCGAGGCGCGAATGGCACCGATGCGGCGGACCAGGGTGAACCATAAAAGCGTGGCGGTCAGGCCGGGGATGATGATCTGGTAGGTCAGCGCCATCAGCAGGTGGGGTGTCAGGTTCAGGCGCGGAGTTTCAAGCAGCGCCGCAGCGCCGGCGAGGATGCCGGAGCCGACCAGCATTTGCAGGCCGACGACCATCAAGAGGTTGCCTCCGGCGCTGACGGATTTCACCAGTCTTGTGGCAAAGGCCAGCGCTGCGGCACCGGTCACGCAAAGCGCCACGCCGGTCGGGTCGGCACCTTGGGTGATGCGGCTGCCCATGATAAGCGCCACTCCGGCAAACCCTGCCAGCAGGCCCGCTATCCCAAGGCGGGGCAGGCGTTCACCCATGGCGAAGCCGATGGCGGTCACCAGCAGTGGCATGGATGAGGCGATCACCGAGGCGAGGGAGCCTTCGACCCATTGCAGCGCCACGAAGTTCAGGCCGAGGTACAGCGCGTTCTGGCATAGCCCGAAGATCACCACGCTGCGTGCCACGGGCCGCGACAGATGCCAGCTTTGGCCGCGCAGGCGGGCTATGGTGACAGCGATCATCCCCGAGATCAGGAAGCGCAGCGCCAGCACCAGCAAGGGCGAGGCATCGGCGACGATGATCCGCCCGGTGGCAAAGGCCGACGACCACATCAGCGAGAAGAACAGGCCCATCAGCAGGGCAGGCAGGTCAATCTTCATGGTGCGGGCGGTTGCCAAAGTTCGACCGGGTTGCCCTTGGGGTCGTGCGCGCGGTTGCCCTTGGGGTCGTGCGCGCGGAAGAAGCGGGCGCGGAAGAAGCGGGTGCGCAAGACGTGGGTGCGCAAGACGTGGGAGAGGAAGAATACGCCGCCGATGCCGGTGACTTGGGCCATGAACGCTCCTTTCCGGGGTGGTGGGGGCAACATCCCCGACTTCGGTAACACAATGGGAACGGAAAACCGGCGGTCCCTGTTCCATAGCCTGCAAAGCAAAGGGTCGTCCCGCGGGACGACCCTTGCAAACGCAATCGGCGCTGGCAAGTGCCCGCCCCCGGGTTCACGCGTTGACGCTGTCTTTCAGCGACTTGGCGATGGCGAATTTGACTTGTTTGTCAGCAGCCTTGGTCACCTGCTCGCCAGTAGCGGGATTGCGGACCAGCCGTTCGGGGCGGGCGCGGCAGACGATCTTGCCAAGACCCGGCAGGGTCACGGCGCCGCCGTTGGCGACTTCACGCGCCACAACGGTGGCTATGGCATCAAGCGCCGCTCCGGCGGTTTTCTTGTCAGCGCCCATGGCATCAGCCAAGGCGGCAAGCAGTTGAGTTTTGGTCATCGGTTTGGTCATCTTGGTGTCCCTAGGTCAGTCCCGGTTCCGGGTATTGGTTTCACGCCTTTCAAAGGCTGCGGCGCTGGCTACACAGGTTTTTGCGGGGCATGGCAAGCATTTTTGCGCGGGGAGATCGAAAACTAACCTAAAGGAATGCGGTTTCGTCAAAACTGCGCAGTTTGCGGCTGTGGATGCGGCCAAGGGGCATTTCGCGCAAACGCTCCATCGCGCGGATGCCGACTTGCAGGTGGCGGGCGACCTGGGTTTTGTAGAAGTCTGACGCCATGCCGGGCAGCTTCAACTCACCATGCAAAGGTTTGTCGGAGACGCAGAGCAGGGTGCCGTAGGGCACGCGGAAGCGAAAGCCGTTGGCGGCGATGGTGGCGCTTTCCATGTCAAGCGCTATGGCGCGCGACTGTGACAGGCGGCGGACCGGGCCGGACTGGTCACGCAGTTCCCAGTTGCGGTTGTCGATGGTGGCGACGGTGCCGGTGCGCATGATGCGTTTGAGTTCATAACCGTCAAGCTGCGTCACCTCGGCCACGGCATCTTGCAGGGCGATCTGAATCTCGGCCAGGGCGGGGATTGGCACCCAGATTGGCAGATCGTCATCCAGCACGTGATCCTCGCGCAGGTAAGCGTGGGCAAGGCAGAAATCGCCCAGGGACTGGCTATTGCGCAGACCGGCGCAATGGCCCAGCATCAGCCAGGCATGAGGGCGCAGCACGGCGATGTGGTCGGTGGCGGTTTTCGCATTGGAAGGGCCGACGCCGATGTTGACCAGCGTGATGCCATCGCCGTTGGCGCGCTTCAGGTGGTAGGTCGGCATTTGCGGAGTTTTCGACGAGGGCGCCAGCACGCCGTCGCTAGTGGTGATGGTGGAATTGCCGCCTGCCACGAACTCGGTATAGCCAAGATCGGGGTTCGACAGGGCGGCGCGGGCCATGAATTCGAATTCATCGACGTAGAACTGGTAGTTGGTGAACAGCACGTAATTCTGGAAGTGGATCGGGTCGGTCGCGGTGTAATGCGACAGGCGGGCGAGGGAATAGTCCACCCGCTGCGCCGTGAAGGGGGCAAGCGGATAGGAGCCATCGGGGTTGCGGGTGCGCTGGCCGTTGACGATGTCATCATTGGTGGTGGACAGGTCCGGCACGTCGAAGACATCGCGCAGGGTGAAGTCAAGCACACCCTGATGCGGAACCGTCAAGTCGGGGTTGCCTGCGACCGCGAAGTGCAGGGGAATCGGCGTATCGGACAGGCCGATCTGTACGGCGACCTTGTGATTCTTCATCAACAGGCTGATCTGCTGGATCAGGTAGTTGCGGAACAGGTCGGGCCTTGTGACCGTGGTGGCATAGGTGCCGGGGTGTGAGACGTGGCCGAAGGACAGGCGCGAGTCGATCTTGTCATGGCTGGTGACGGTCAGGCGGATTTCGGGGTAATAGGCGCGGAGCCGGGCACCGGGTTTGCCATCCTTGACGGCATCGGTAAACGACTGGCCCAGAAAGACCGTCGCCTGCGCATACAGCGCCTCAAGCCGGGTGACGGCGGCTGCGGCATCGGTGAAGATGGCAGGCTCGACAGCGGGCGGGGTCAGGAAAAGGTCATCATGCATCACGGGGCGTCCCATCGGTTTGATCGGGCATGTAAGAGGCAGGACGGCCCATAAGCAAGTGAAGTTCTGATGAAGGTGCTTCAGGCTGCCAAAAGCACGCAACGTCAGCGCGTTCAGGATCGGCGGTTTGGGGCGAAATCAACCGTTGCAGGACGGGGCAGGGATAGGGATAACGGGGCTATGAAAACGCTTCTCTCCATCGGTCATGGCTATTCTGCTCAGGCGCTGGCCCGCAGGCTTCTGGCCCCCACGCTTCTGGCTGACGGCTGGCGCATCATCGGCACCACGCGGACTGCGGAAGGGGCAGCCGCCCTGCGCGAAACCGGGATCGAGGCGCTGGTCTGGCCGGGCGTTGATCTGCGGCCCGCTTTGGCGCAGGCGACGCATCTCTTGACCTCGGTGGCCCCGGGTGAGGCCGATCCGGTGCTGGCGGATTTGGCGGCAGATATTGCGGCGGCCGCGCTGGATTGGGTGGGCTATCTGTCGACCACGGCAGTCTATGGCCACCACAACGGCGATTGGGTCGATGAAACCACGCCGCTGGCCCCCACCACCGCCCGGGGTGCTGCGCGGGCGCGGGCCGAGGCCGATTGGGCCGCCCTGGGCCCGCCGTTGCACATCTTCCGCCTGGCGGGCATCTATGGCCCCGGTCGCGGCCCGTTCGAGAAGGTCCGCGATGGCACTGCCCGCCGCATCGTCAAGCCCGGGCAGGTGTTCTCGCGCATCCATGTTGAGGATGTTGCCAATGTGTTGCACGCGGCCATCCTGCGCCCGCATCCCGGGGTCTATAACGTCTGCGACGATGACCCCGCCTCGCCCGAGGCTATCCTTGGCCTTGCCGCGCAGATGCTGAACCTGCCCGAACCGCCGATGGTGGCTTATGCCGATGCCGAAATGTCGCCGATGGCGCGGTCGTTCTATGCCGAAAACAAGCGGGTGCGGAACGACAGGATCAAGCAGGTGCTGGGCGTCAGCCTGCTGTACCCGACCTACCGCGAAGGCCTTGCCGCAATTCTGGAGGCCGAGGGTTGAAGTACGGAAAAGCGCTCCCATCTCTGAAGGGCGGACCGGGCCCCTCTGACGTTTACCTGACGATTGGTGACCGTGATGTCGGACCGCATCGAGAATGCTCGATGGGACCGGGTCGCATCGAGCCTCCAACAGAGAGGTCGAAATGGAATTCCTGACACTATTGTTCATGGGCACGCCGCTATGGATGTGGCTTGCCTTCATCAGCGTTGTGGGCCTGATGCTGGCCGCTGACCTTGGCCTGTTCCACAAGACGGCATCCGAAATCGGCGTGGCCGAAAGCCTGAAGATGTCTGCGGTGTATATCACGCTGGGTCTGTCGTTTTCGCTGTTTGTCGGCTGGCAGATGGGGGCGGGGGCGGCGACAAGCTATCTGACCGCCTTCGTCGTCGAGAAATCGCTGTCGATGGATAATGTCTTCGTGATGGCGCTGATCTTTGGCAGCCTTGCCATCCCCCGCGCCTTGCAGCACCGCGTGCTGTTCTGGGGCGTGCTGGGGGTGATCGTGCTGCGCGGCCTGATGATTGGCATCGGCGCAACCCTCGTCGCGCAACACCACTGGGTGCTTTATGTCTTCGCCGCCTTCCTGATCCTGACCGGCATCCGGATGCTGTTCGCCAAGGACGACCACGCCCCACAGAACAATGCCCTGATCCACTGGCTGAAATCGCGCCTGCGCCTGACCGAGGGGCTGGAGGGCCAAGCGTTCTTCGTGAAACGTCAGGGCCTTTGGTTTGCCACCCCGCTGTTTCTGGCACTGATCATGGTGGAAACCGCCGACCTGATCTTTGCCGTCGACTCGGTGCCTGCGGTCTTTGCCATCACGGCGGACCCGTTCCTTGTCTACACCTCGAACATCTTCGCGATCCTTGGCCTGCGCGCCCTGTACTTCGCGTTGTCCGCAATCCTGCACCGCTTCGCCTATCTGAAATACGCGTTGTCAGCGCTGCTGATCTTCATCGGATCAAAGCTGTTCATCGCCGATTGGCTCGATTGGGCGAAATTCCCCGCCAGCCTGTCGCTGGGCATCACCGCTGCCATCCTGACCACAGGCGTCGTCGTCAGCCTGTGGAAAACCCGGGTTGTGAAAGCCTGACCCATTTCACCGAGGCATAAATACTCCGCGGAAGGGTCTGGGAGGGTGTGAAACCCTCCCAGCGCCGGGGGTGCAGGGGGCGGCGTTGCCCCCTGCCGCCGGGTCCGCAGAGCGCGGCCTTCAGGCCTTTTCCACCAGACGGCCCAGCATCCGGCCGCCAAGGACGTGCAGGTGGTAATGCGGCACCTCTTGCATGCCGTTCACCCCGGCGTTGGTGATGACGCGGTAGCCCCCTTCGGCGGCACCCGTCATGGCCACGACCAAGGCTGTGGTGCGGTGGAAATCCAGCAGTTCCTCGGCGCTGGCGTCAGCGGCGAAGTGGTCGAAGGTGACGTAGGGGCCCTTGGGTATCACCAGCACGTGGATCGGCGCCTGGGGGTGGATGTCGTGGAAGGCAAGGGTGTGGGCGGTTTCCAGCACGGTCTTGTTGGGGATCTCGCCGCGCAGGATACGGGCGAAGATGTTTTGCGGGTCGTAGGTGTAAGCCACTGGTGCGGTCATCAGGTCAGTCCACGAATAGATAGGGGGTGGCCGCGATATCGCGGGCCAATTCAACCGGAATACCAAGAAACTCCGCCAGCGGCAGGGTGTTTTCGTCGATCGAGGCGGTTTGGCGCAGCTGGTGGTAGCCCGTGAAGCCCGCGTCCCTGATCCGGTCGGACTCGAAGCGCACGTCAAAGCGGATCGTGGGCAGCAGACGGTTCAGCACCTCTGGCGGGGTTTGGTCGGCGGCAAGGCCCACGCGTTTGGCGTGACCGATCAGATAGTCATCGGAAAATTCGCAATGAATCTCAAGCATGCGGGCTTGGGCCTTGTCGCTGTAAAAGTCCTGGATCAACTCGATATTGGCCGGGTCGATGCAGACCACCAGCGCCTTGCTTTGCCAATAGTCGAACAGCATCCGCACCAAGGCCCGCCGGTGGCGCGTGCGCTTTTCCAGCGTGGTCTGGATGCCGCCAAGGTCTGGCAGCGGGGTCGAGGCCTCATTGAACACATATTCCACCACCGGCACGTTGGAGACCTGTCTGATCCGGTCAACCAGCCGTTTGGCGATGTGCCATTTCTTGCAGGTGATGATCAGCAATGTGCGGTCGCGCCCGATCGAGCTTTCCGTCTCCCAGAAGCGGCGGGCAAAGCGGCGGCCAACCCGGCCCCGGCCGACCAGAAAGGTGAACAGCCGCCGTCCCTCGTCCGAAATGGCGAAAGAGATGTCCCTGGCCGCGTAAAGGTTGCCCAGACGCTCTTTCAAAATCTTGGCATCGGGGCTGATCTTGCGGGCGAACAGGTAGTCCTGGCTGATCAGCAGGTCGTAATGGTCGTTGTAGAACGACACCGGCAGTCCGTAGTCGGTGAACAGCAGGAAGGTCAGGGTCCGGGAGTTGATCTGCTGCCCCGGCACCAGATGCCGGACAAGGGTTTGAAAGAAGGTTTCGTCCGGGATCCATGTCGTGCTGAAAAAGCGCAGGACATCGGGGTGGGCCTTGCAGAAATCCAGGACCATCTCCACCGTCCGCCGACGCAGGCACCACCATTGGCTGCCGATCATTATCTGGATGTCATGCGGCACCTTGCGCGCCAGTTTCATCCGCGTTTGCCAATAAAGCGAGGTGTAGAACAGCCACTTCTGCGTGCGTTCGTTGAACCAGTGGCGGTAGTGCAACCGTTCCTCGCGCATGCCGGTCTTGATCCAGTCCGAGGTAAAGAAGTCAAAGCTTTCGATGAAGTCGCAATCGGTCTGATCAAGATACTGGTGGGAGTATTCGGCGGTCTTGGTCGGCATGCAATCGCCCGACAGCATGTAAAAGTGGGTGGCGCGGGGAAAGGCCTCGACCGCGGCGTCTATGGCGTTGAGCGTGGCTTGCACCAGGCTCCACTCACCCCAGCCGCACTGGATGCGTTTGGCTGCGAACGCGACGTCGGGATTGGCGGACAGGGCGGTGCGGATCTTCTCGAAATCCTCGGGTTTGGCGCGCAGGTCGAAGTGGATGGAGATGAAATCGCCCGCTGCCGCCAGCCGCTGCGCCTGCGCGATAATCCCCTCAGGGTCCTTGTGGCACAAGAGGATGTAGGCGATTTTTGCCATGTTGGTAACAATCCGGTGTTCTGGTCGGCTGATGTTGCCTTAAATAGCTATATCGTGCATTGAAAAGACAGAGTTTGTTTGCTCTTTTCGCCGTAGAATTTCCACGGTTGTGCGCCACACGGGCAGCGACACGTCAAGGAGGCTGCACCATATGGGTTTTCCCGGCACTTGGATGACGGCAAGTGAAAGCATCGTGTACCGCGTGGTGCCGAAATGCGCGTGCTCGACCATCGGCCAGATCATGTTTTATGCCGATCAGGGCGTGTTCTTTGACGGTGACATTCATGATGCCTCCTCGGGGATGCACAAATGGGCGCTGGAGGCGAGCCAGCATGTCATTGAAAAGACGGTGAAGGCGCGCAAGACCTATGCCTTTACCTGCGTGCGCAATCCCTACACCCGCATCCTGTCGAGCTTCTTTGACAAGGTCTGCGGCATTCAGCGCAACGGCAAACGCTATCGCGGCAACATGGTGCCGATGCTGGTGCAGAAATACGGGGTGCAGGTCGGCGGTGAGGACGGCAAGCAAGAGTTTGACCAGATTGCCAGCTTCCGCCGCTTCCTTTTGTTCACCCGCGATACCATCCTGTTCAAGAAACCGATGGAGCCGGACATTCACTGGTCAGCGATGGCGGGCCACGTTTCGACCTTCATCGTGAACGGGGGGCGTTACAACAAGATCATCTTCACCGAGAAGTTTGACGAGGGCATGGCCGAAGTCGTCAAGAAGATGAAGCCAAAGCACGCCATCGACCTGAAGACCATTCCGCGCTTCAACGAGTCGGAAGGCCACGGCCCCAAGCGTGCCCATGCGGTGGAGGATTACTTCGACGACCTGTCGCGCCATATCATGTGGGAAATCTACCGGCGCGATTTCCAGTTGTTCAAATATGACTTCCAGAACCCGGCCAACAAAATGCCGCTGGCTGAAGTCGATCTGGACGAGGTTCACGCCAAGCTGGGCGAATAGGGCGCTGATCCGGTGCCGGGGGCGTCCTGCGGACACGGCTGGGGGGGGTCACACCCCCCAGACCCCCCGTGGGATATTTATGAACAAATGAAATAGGGGAGCAGGGGGAGCGTCAGATCAGGCCTTCCTTGCGGAAGAGGGCTTTGAGGTCTGAGTCCGGGCGGGCGCCGTAATGGGAGATGACCTCGGCGGCGGCGACGCAGCCCATGCGGCCGCAGGTCGCGAGGGATTGGCCGGTGGCGATGCCGTAGAGGAAGCCCGCGGCGAACTGGTCGCCGGCGCCGGTGGCATCGACGGGGACGATGCGGTGGACTGGGACGATGGCTTGTTCGTCGCCACGGCAAATGATGACCTCGTGACCGGAACGGGTGCAGGCGATCATGCCGGCGTCTTGCGCGGCTTGTTCGAGCGCGGAGGACAGGTCGGTCTGGTAGAGCGAGGACCATTCGTGTTCGTTGCCGATCACGTAGTCGAGGTCTTTCACCAGACGGCGGAAGTCGTCGCGGTGGCGGTCAACGCAGAACGGGTCTGACAGGGCGATGCCGGCTTTGCCTCCGGCGGCCTGGCAAAGCTTGGCGGCGCGCTCGAACGCCTGTTTGCCCTTGGGTTTGTCGTA
Source organism: Rhodobacterales bacterium (assembly GCA_043721775.1). GTDB lineage: Bacteria > Pseudomonadota > Alphaproteobacteria > Rhodobacterales > Rhodobacteraceae > Stagnihabitans. The sequence goes on along the minus strand of JAYSQA010000071.1, from coordinate 9,296 downwards.
GAGGTAGCCTTCGAGGAACAGGAGTTGGGTGGCGCCTGCGACGTCATCGGAGACATCCTGGGGACCTAGTTCAGAGGAAATGCCGAGGTAGGTGTTCATGCTGCGCTCGCCATCTGGTGCGACGAAGATCATCGAGCGCGAGGTGGGGAGTTCGCCGCCGGGCACGGGGGGGTTGACGAAATCGGTGCCGTGGTCGGCCATGTGGGTGGCATAGAAGCGGCCTAGTGCGTCATCATGGACGCGGCCGATGAAGGCCGTTGACAGGCCGAGGTTGCCCAGGCCCGCGAGGGTGTTGGCGACCGAGCCTCCGGGGGCCTGGACGCGGTCTTTCATCGAGCCGTACAGCATCTCTCCGCGGTCTTTCTCGACCAGTTGCATGATGCCTTTCTGGATGCCCATCATTTCAAGGAAGCTATCGTCAGCGGCGGAGAACACATCGACAATGGCGTTGCCGATACCGACAACGTGGTATTTCTTCATGGTTTATCCTCGAACAGACAGAAGGCGCTTATCGGGCAGATGGCGCATTTGGGGGAACGGGCGGTGCAGATGTAGCGGCCATGCAGGATAAGCCAGTGGTGGGCGTGGTTTTGGTATTCGACGGGGACGTGGTCTTCGATCGCCCGTTCCACCGCCAGTTCATCGCGGCCGGGGGCGATGCCGGTGCGGTTGCCGACGCGAAACAGGTGGGTGTCGACGGCTTGGGCGGGGTGGTGGAACCACATGTTCAGGACCACATTGGCGGTCTTGCGGCCTACGCCAGGCAGGCGTTGCAGAGCGGCGCGGGAGGACGGGACCTGGCCGTCGTAGTCATCAAGCAGCATCTGGCTCAGGCGGATGACGTTTTTCGCCTTGTTACGGAAAAGGCCAATGGTTTTGATATGGTTGATCAGGGCTTCTTCGCCCAGGGCCAGCATCTTTTCGGGGGTGTCCGCGACCTCGAACAGCGCTTTGGTGGCTTTGTTCACGCCGACGTCGGTGGCTTGGGCGGACAGGGCCACGGCGACCAGCAGGGTGTAGGCGTTGGTGTGGTGAAGCTCGCCTTCCGGCGTGGGGGTCACGGCCTGAAAGGTCTGGAAGATGCGTTGCAGCGTGGCGTAGGGCAGTTGCGGGGTCATGGCCGGGATATGCCTGCTTGGGCGGCTTGGGGCAAGCATTTGCGCAGGATTCGGGTGTGTTTGAGGGCGATGGCGGCTTAGGTTGGCAGCATGGAGGCGGATATGAGCGAACAACCTTACCACTATGCGGTGATTGCGCGGGCTTTGCGCGAGATTGATGCGGCGGGACCGGGCCTGACTTTGGACGCGTTGGCCACCCGGATGGGCATGAGTGCGGCGCATTTTCAACGGGTGTTCTCGGCTTGGGTGGGCGTATCGCCCAAGCGGTATCAGCAGTATCTGGCGCTGGACCATGCCAAGGGCCTGCTGGCGGACCGGTTCACCGTGCTGGATACCGCACTGGCTGCGGGGCTTTCGGGGCCGTCACGGCTGCACGATCTGTTCCTGACATGGGAGGCGATGAGCCCCGGCGAATATGCAAGGGGCGGGCAGGGGCTGGGGATTTACTGGGGGTGGTTTGACAGTCCCTTTGGGCCTGCCGTGGTGATGGGGACAGAGCGCGGCATCTGCGGCATGGGGTTTGCGGCAGACATGGGGGAAGCGGCAGCGCTGGAAGATCTGGCGGGGCGTTGGCCTTTGGCTACATTCGTGGAAAATCCGATGATGTTGCGGCCTTGGGTTCTTTCGGCCTTGGGGGGCGAGGCGGCGCCGTTGTACCTGATTGGGGCGCCGTTCCAGATCAAGGTGTGGGAGGCGTTGCTGCGCATCCCCTCGGGGCAGGTTTCCAGCTATTCGGAAGTGGCGGGGGCGGTGGGCCATCCGAAGGCCGTGCGGGCGGTAGGGACGGCGGTGGGGCGCAATCCGATCAGCTTGCTGATCCCGTGTCACAGGGCGCTGCGCAAGTCGGGCGGGCTTGGCGGTTATCACTGGGGCTTGCCGGTCAAGCGTGCGATCCTTGCGTGGGAGGCGGCACGGAAGGACGCGGCGGCGTGACCGGACTTTTGACGCGGATGTGATGGGCGACAAGCCGCGCAAGCTGACGCCTGATTGTGACCGTGCTGCGGCAGGTGGTATAAAGCACCTCAGGGCCGGAACGACGGCCCGGTCATATCGAGGCAGCCAAATGATGATAAAACCGATCCTTACGCTTTCCGTTGTCGCCGCTTTGGGCCTTTCGGCCTGCGACGCGCCCACCACCCGGATTCAGGACCCGAACTACCGCGCGCAGAACGGCGCGGTGTTGGGGGCGATTGGCGGGGCGGTACTGGGCAGCATGTTCTCGGACCACAAGGGCGCTGGCGCGTTGCGTGGAGCGGCACTGGGTGGGCTTCTGGGCGCGGGAATCGGGTCGAATCTGGACGCGCAGGCAGCGGATATGCGGGCGCGGCTGGGCAACCCGAACGTGACCGTCACCAACATGGGCGACTACCTCTTGGTCAACCTGCCTGACGACGTGCTGTTCGCCACCGGCAGCGCCACGCTGCGGCCTGACCTGCAAGGCGAAATCCGCTCCATCGCGGCGAACCTTGTCACCTATCCCGACAGCAATATCGAGGTCGCGGGCCATACAGACAACGTCGGCACGGCAGCACTCAACATGGACCTGTCGCAGCGCCGTGCCTATTCGGTGTCGTCGATCCTGATCGGGGCGGGCGTGCCGTCGGGCCGCGTGTCGTCCTATGGCATGGGTGAGGATCATCCGGTTGCGTCTAACCTGACCGATGCGGGCCGGGCGCAGAACCGCCGGGTGGAAATTCTGGTGCGTCCGCGCCACTGACCCCGGCTGAAATCCCCGGCCTGACATGCAAAAGGCCCGGAGCGATGCCCCGGGCCTTTTTTCATATCTGGCCTGACTTAATGCAGCTTGGCAGCAACCTGCGCAATCGAGGCGTCGATGGCGGCGGCGGCTTGATCGGCGGTCATCTGACGCTTCAGCACGTCAGCGGCCACGGCGACCGACACCGAAATTGCCTGATCGCGCACGGCACGTTCTGCGGCTTTCACCGAAGACTCCAACTGCTCTTCCGCCGCAGCCAGACGGCGCGCGATGGAGGCTTGCAGGTCAAGCTTGGCCTGATTGGCAGCCGCTTGCGCCTCGGTCTTGGCAGTGGCGACGATGCGGGCCGATTGCTCGATCACTTCGCGTTGCTTGGCTTCATAGGACGCCAGCAGGGCCTTCGCCTCTTCCCGTAGCAGGCGGGCTTCGTCGAGGGTGTTCTTGATTCCCTGCGCCCTGTCATCCAGCATTCCGCCGACCTTCTTGGGCACGCCCATATAGACCAGCAGGCCGATGAAGGCGATGAAGGCCACACCGACAACAAACTCGTTGTTGCGCAGCGAGAAGAACGGGCCTTCCTCGGCAGCGAAGGCCGGAGCGGCGATCAGCGACAGCGTGGCCGATGTCATCAGCTTGTGCATGAAGGTGTTCATAAGCTTACCCTTTCAGCCGTTCAGACACAGCCGCTTCAATAGCACCTGCATCCGCATGGCCGCCCAAAGCCTCAACCAAAGCGCCAGCGGTGTCGCGAGCCACTTCGCCGACCGCTTGCACAGCACCGGCGCGAATTTCCGCGATACGCTTTTCGCTTTCGGCAGCCTTGGCGCTGATCTGCACATCGGCAGCGGCCATGGCGGCGTCGAGGTCTTTCCGGATCTCTGCCTTGGTGGCGGCGATGATCTTGGCCGCCTCTACCCGCGCCTGCTCCAGCGCGAGGTTGTAGGCCGCCTCAGCCGCTTTGGCCCTGGATTTCAGCTCTTCCGCAGCAGCAAGATCGTTGCCGATCATGCCTTTGCGTTCGGCCAGAACCGCTGCGATGCGCGGCATCGCGATCTTGGTCAGCACAAGGTAGATGATCACCAAAGCCACCACGAGCCAGAATATCTGGTTCGGCCAGGTGGCGAAATTCAGTTGCGGCATCCCCTTCTGGGTCGCCTCACCCGCAGCACCAGCCACGGTTTCCGTCGTTGCCATATCGCCCTCCGTGGATGGAACCGGGCCGGACGGGCGTTCACCCCTCCGGCCGTTGATCGGAACCCGAAAGGATCAGACTGCGAACATCAACAGCAGCGCGATGAGGAACGAGAAGATCCCCAAAGCTTCTGCGAAGGCGATGCCGACGAACAGGTTGGCCATTTGGCCGGGGGCCGCCGAGGGGTTGCGCAGCGCACCGGACAGGAAGTTGCCCGCAATGGTGCCCACGCCGATGCCAGCGCCGCCAAGGCCCATGGTGGCCAGACCGGCACCGATGTATTTGCCCATCAGTGCGAATTGCATGAGATCGCCAGTCATTGGAATTCTCCTTGGTTTTCGTGTATTTGGTTGATGTTGGTGAAGCGCTTAGTGGTGGGCTTCGCCCACGGTTCTTAGTGGTGGGCTTCGCCCACGGCGTCGCGCAGATAGACGCAGGTCAGGATCGTGAAGACATAAGCCTGCACGACAGCAACCAGCAGTTCGAGACCGTAAATCGCGGCAATCGCCGCAATCGGAACGATGGAAGCAATCCCCATGACACCGGCAAAACCGGCGAACACCTTCATCACGGCGTGACCGGCCATGATGTTGCCGCCCAGACGAATGGAGTGCGACAGGGGACGGACGAAGTAGGAAATCAACTCGATCAGCGCAAGAATCGGACGCAGCGCCAAGGGTGCCGACGAGACCCAGAACATCGCCAGAAAGCCGATGCCCTTGTTGTAAAACCCCACCAGCGTGACGGTCAGGAACACCATCATCGCCAGAACGGCTGTGACGGCGATATGAGAGGTGGGCGCGAAGGCGCCGGGGACCAGACCCAAAAGGTTCGAAGTGACGATGAAGGTGAACAGCACCATCAGATAGGGAAAGAACTTCGCCCCTTCATGGCCGGTCACTTCTTCCACCATGTTGTGGATGAAGGTGTAGAGCAATTCGCTGATCGACTGGGTGCGGCCCGGAATGACCGACTTGGGGGACGAACCGATGATCATCAGCAGGCTGATAACCACGACGGCAATCCCCAGCCACAGGGTCTGGTTGGTGGGGGTGTACCAATGCAGGCTGTCGCCGCCAAACAGCGGGACAATCTGGAACTGGTGCATCGGGTCGATCACAAGCCCTTGGTCTGCCACGGTCATTTCCCCTCGTCTATCGCAGCCTTCGCCACGTCTTTTGCCATTTGCCTTGCCGTACCCAGCATCACCCGGATGCCGGCGCCAAAGCCCAGCAAGACAAAGATGATCAGGAAGATCGGGCGCGTTCCGAACAGGACATCCAACCCGTAGCCAATTGCCAGCCCCAGGACCATGCCCGTCACCAGCTCGACCACCATCCTCCAGGCCACCTCGCCTTGCGAGAAAACCACACCTGTATCAGCGCGCCTGACCGGATCCTTTGCCTTCAGCTTTTCGATGCGCCTTTCAAGCGCAACCAAGCGGTCGGGGTCTTTATCCTGCGTCATGACACCTCTTCACAGTCGCCGCATGTCTAGGGACAGGGGGCTTCCGAGTCAAGCATGGATAATTGGCGGATAATCTTGATTAATATATTGATTATAAAGGTTTTATAGAACAGGGCGACTCCGCCGCACCCCTACCCGAAGGGCCATTCCACCGCCCTTAGATATTCAACCAACCGGTTGACCTTCGGTTTTGCCCGCCCGATACTGCGACCATGACAACCGATCTGAACCTTGCCTTCGCTGCCTTGGCCGACCCGACCCGCCGGGCGATCCTGTCGATGCTGCTGGAGGATGACATGGCAGTCACCGATGTCGCCGAACCGTTCCCGATGTCGCTGGCGGCGGTTTCCAAGCACCTGTCCCTCCTCGCTGACGCCGGGCTGATCAGCCAGGAAAAACGCGGTCGCGTGAAATGGTGCAAGCTGGAGCCTGACGCCTTGCGCGCCGCCTCGGTCTGGATGCAGGGCTTCGGTCAGTTCGACCCGGTTGATCTGGATGACTTCGAAAGGTTCCTTGAAGGCGAACTCAAGGAAGGTAACTCCGACTGACCCTTCATCTTGGCCCAAATACTCCGGGGGTGCGGGGGCTGGCCCCCGCTTCGCCGTCAGGGCTTGAACCAGCCGGCGTAGGTCTTGCGCAAATCCGCCTTCTGCACTTTGCCCATGGTGTTGCGCGGCAGTTCCGGCAGCACAACCGCCGCTTTGGGCTGTTTGAACCGGGCCAGCTTGCCCTTCAAACTGTCCAGCACGGCGGCGGGGTCCATCGTCTGGCCTTTCCTGGCCACCAGCACGGCAAAGACGGCCTCGCCGAAATCGGGATGCGGCAGGCCCACCACGGCGCTTTCCAGCACGCCGGGCTGTTCGTCCAGCACCATCTCGACCTCGATCGGATAGATGTTGAACCCGCCCGAGATCACCAGGTCTTTCTCTCGCCCGACAATCTGCACATAGCCGTCGGCGTCCATCTGGCCAAGGTCGCCGGTGATGAACCAACCGTCCTCGCGCAGGTCTTCACGGGTTTTTTCCGGCATCTGCCAGTATCCGGCGAAGACGTTCGGGCCGCGTACCTCAATCACCCCGACCTCGCCCTTGGGCACCGCTATCCCAGCAGACATGATGCGCAGGTCAACCCCGGGAAGCGGAAAGCCCACGGTCCCGGCCCGCCGCTCTGCATCATAGGGGTTAGAGGTGGTCATGTTGGTTTCCGTCATCCCGTAGCGTTCCAGAATGCGGTGGCTGGTGCGACCTTCAAACTGGCGGTGCGTCTCGGCCAGCAGCGGGGCCGAGCCCGAGACGAACAGGCGCATGTGCGCTGTGGCGGCGCGGTCAAAACGGGGCGCGTCCAGCAGGCGGGTGTAAAAGGTCGGCACGCCCATCATCGCAGTGGCATTCGGCAGCAGGCGCAGGACGGAGTCAAGATCAAAGCCGGGCAGGAAGATCATCTGCCCCCCGGTCAGCAGGCTGACATTGGAGGCGACGAACAGGCCATGGGTGTGAAAAATCGGCAAGGCATGCAGCAGCACGTCCGACGCGGTAAAGCGCCAGAGGTCAGCCAGCGTTGCCGCATTTGACAGCAGGTTGGCGTGGGTCAGCATCGCCCCTTTGGAACGCCCGGTGGTGCCCGAGGTGTACAGGATGGCCGCAAGGTCCGAGGGAGCACGCCCTTCGGGCATGAAAACAGCAGCGGCGGCGGATAAATCCGCGCCGAAACTGCCCCCGCCGTGAGAGTCGAGTGTCTTCAACGTGGTCTGGCTGGCCACCTCTGCAAGGGCGGCAGCCTTCGCAGGATCGCACAAAAACAGGCGCGGCGTGGCGTTGGTCAGGAAGTAGGCAACCTCGGGCGGCGTATAGGCGGTGTTCAGCGGCAGGAAGACGGCACCGATGGCGACAGTGGCGGCATACACGGCCAAAGCCTCGGGTGATTTGGCGATTTGCACGGCGACCCGGTCGCCTGAACCAACGCCTGCCGCCCGCAACGCATTGGCGGCCCGGGCAATTAGGCGGTGAAAGGCCTGACCGGTAAGCTCTGATCCGTCTTGCAGGATCAGAAGGCGGCTGTCCCGGGCCGCGAGCGGGGCGAAAAGCGCGTCGTAAAGCGGGTTCGGCGTCAGATTAGGCGTCAGTTCCGACACGGGGTTCAACATGGGGTACCTCTTTGCGACTTGGGTGCCATGGTCGGCAGCGCGGATCAAGTGCCACCAATCGTTTCCAAAACGGAAACTGATTGTTTTCGGTACCCCGTGATCCTCCGCCACTTCACCAAGTCTTGGCCACCTTCCCGCCGCGGTTGCAGGCCACATTAACTCTATCGAGCCAAAAAGGAGACCGTCATGCAGATTGGAAAAACTCTTCTTGCCAAGTTGGGGCTGTTCGTCCCGAAGTCAGACATCGGGGATGCGTTCACCATGCGGCTGGAGCGGATCAACATGCGCGAAAGCCGCCGTGAGGTCAGGCAAGCGCTGTTCCGGGGCTTTGCTCAATCGCAGGCAGTCTAAGTTCGCGGATCAGGTCGCGGACCTCTTGCCGGGCGGCGATGTTGGACAGGTTCAACTGATCCACCCCGGTGTCCTTCAGGTCCATCACCGTCAGACCCCGCGGAAACAACTCGCGGAAGATGACCCGCTCGGAAAAGCCGGGCACCACGCGAAAGCCGATCCGGCGCGACAAGTCTTCCAGCGCCGTGCCAACCTTCTTCTTGTTGATCATCTGTTGCGCCCCAAGCCGGTTGCGCAGCACGATCCAGTCGATGGGCTTCAACCCCGCCTGCGCCCGCAACTGACGCGCATTCCACACCATCTCGGAATAAATCGACGGGCCTTTGACCTTGCCCGTTTCTGCATCGACATGGGCCAGAAGGTCGAAATCGACAAAACTGTCATTCATCGGCGTGATCAGCGTATCGGCCAGCGAATGCGCAATCTGTGACAGGCGTGTGTGGCTGCCGGGGCAGTCGATGACAATGAAATCCACCACAGGCTCCAGCGCTGACACCGCCTCTGACAGGCGGCGGTCGAAGGGGTTTTCGCCGGGTTGCAGCAGGGCGGGGTCGATATCCGGCAACTCGCGGTAGTCGGGCGAGGGCAGGTTCAGACCGGCGCGTTCCAGATAGGCCTGACGGTTCTCGATATAGCGGGCAAAGCTTTTCTGGCGCAGGTCAAGGTCAAGCGCACCGACGCGGAACCCCATGCGGCAGAGCGCGGTGGCCACATGCATCGAGGTGGTCGACTTGCCCGAGCCGCCCTTTTCGTTGCCCACCACGATGATATGCGCCATTCCAGCACCCCCAAGCTTTTGGACTGCTATAAGCGGCGGATGGCCGATAGGGAAGGCGGCACTTGGCTGCAACGCAGCGACAACGGGCGGTGCCCCAAAATTTTTCGGCGAAAAATTTTGGGCAGGACGTCGCCTTGTCGCAGCGCATCTGCTGGTCTTCGCAATGAACCGAGGGCCAGTCGGTGCGGCCCCAGCAATAGCCCTCGGGGTCGGTCGTCAGACGCAGGATCCAGATCGGGTGGTCGCCGGTGGCGGTGCGGCGGGTGTCACCCTCCAGCCTCATGGTCAGGGTGGTATCGGATTAGATGTTCAGTCCCGGCATTTGATGGATCGGGTTTAGGTTGAACCTTTCGGGTTCGATTGTCCATTGTTTGCAGATGAACTCGTAGGGCGTGAGGCCCTTGAGGGTCTTCAATCGTCGCCCGAAGTTATAGGCGCTGATGAAGTTGGCGAGGTGCTGGCGCAGTTGGTCGTGGTCATCGTAGTGGAAGCGTTTGACGGTCGCTTCTTTGATGGTCCGGTTCATCCGT
>JAYSQA010000070.1:0-11663 GCA_043721775.1 Rhodobacterales bacterium | reverse complement strand
CCCGATGCCTACAAGTGGCGGCACCTGATCTGGAATTTCTTCTGCAAAATCAAAGAGTTCAAGAGAATCGCCATGCGAAGCGACAAGACCGCTACCTCCTCCTCCGCCATGACCTACGTCACGGCAGCCGTCATCAACTGCCGATGAACCTCAACAGGCCCTGGTGTATGACCGGCTGGTAAGGATTCTAAATTTTTTCCGGCGGCAAGGTGGAGGATGAAATGGCCCATGCCAGACCACGACAGAACATAAAAAATCTTTCGACAAATTCCCGAGAAGCGCTGTTTGCGTCAATTGTTTCCTATATCGACAGCCCGGCTGATCCGGTTGGAATCCATGAGAGGCATTTCCATTCTGCCCATGGCGGGGTTCGCTTTGTCCTGTGGCACCGGGATTTCATGAACGGATTCGACGATTGGCAGCGGATCAACGCTTTGCAGCAGCAATCAGAGTTCGTGCCGCTGGCATTTTGGGACCCCGGGTACGCGGTCCCGGCGGAGTTTCCCTTTGACGGCCGGAATTCGTCGATCCCCCTCTTCCGCTTCCGCCCCACTTTGCCGAACGCGACGAATTGGCGGCAATGACAGAGGTAAAAGATTTCACGTTGCGGCTGGAGGGTTATCACGATCCGATCCATGGCGCGATCGGTGGTGTCATGACGGGTGCTCGTTCGCCCGCCGATCCGATTTTCGGGATTCTGCACGCGTTTTTCGACCATGTGGCCGCCAATTGGGAAACGATTCACGGCGACATTCGCGACGGCGCGCCGGGGCCTGCCATGGTCTAGGTGTTCAGTCCGGTTCTGGCATAACCATCCTGCCAACGCTGGGTCAAGCCTTGCTGATCATCCGGCACGTTGTGGTTTTTCAGCTCGTTGTCGCTCAACATGCAAACGTCAGGCAACGCCCGATCCTTGCTACCTTGGTCACCCGGGTAATCCGGCCTCAAGCGATTTGAACGGCGTGATTCGGCTTGGCTTTTGGTCAATGTGACGGCGCAGCTTCAACCGGAGGAATGTTGCCACGCGTGTTGCAACGACATATCGCAAGCTGCCTGCAGCCGCTGGATTTCGTTCGTCAACTCTGCAATCCTCGCATCCCGCCCGACAAGTGCGGCGGCAACATCCGCGACGTCATACCGTTGCGGGACGTGCTGCGGGCAATTGGCACCCCGAGCGGAGACGTCGAACAGCACCACCTGTTCAGCCCGCGCCCGATACCCTTCGGGCATCAGCCTGGCGGTCAGGTCAGCGTCGCCTTCCACCATCCGCGCCGAGCCCCAAATCTTGATGCGCCGCCGGTGGGTATAGTCGATCAGGAACAGACAGGCCCGCGCGTTTTCGGCCAGATTGCCCGATGTGATGAATTGCCGGTTGCCAGCATAGTCGACAAAGCCGATCGTCCGACGGCACTACACCTGCAAAAATCCCACCGTGCCGCCAAGGTGCTGAATATAGGGCTGACCCTCGGCAGTGGCGGTGCCCAGAAAGACGCTGGTTTGTGCCGCGATAAATTCTTACAGATCACCGTCTATCTGGGTCCGCCAGCCGCCTCTTGCGCCGCATAGCCAAAGCGCGAGCCTTTGCGGCTTTGGATCGCCTTGACCGCTGGGCTGAAGGCCACATCGCTGGACGATGATGCCGCCACACCCGGTTCGGGTTCGGATGCCGGGGTGTCGGGGGATACGGGGTGGAACATGATGCACCTTGGTTTGGATGCCGCCCTTTTGGGTCGGCGTCTATGAAAGGTCAGGCGGCGAGGGCTTTGGCCAACGGGAAATCAATCACGGTCCGGGCCCGGAGTTTATATGGCTCGTCCACGTATTCAATGCGACATGCATAACGATTTCCACCACTTGCGCATCATCATAGCCGGCAAGCCTGACGCTGTGCAGGTCTTCGTCGCTGACAAGACCACGGGCTTTGGTCACCTGTGCCGCAAAATGCACGGCTGCATAGGCTTTGGGGTCATTCGAATGGCCGTGGCGGTTGGCTTCAATTTCGGGATCGTCCAGCTTGGCAAGGGTCTTGCCCATGAAGCTGTGGGCTGCCAGGCAATAGTCGCAGCCGTTGATCTGGGCGACGGCCAGCGCCACACGCTCGCGGGTGGCGGCGGGCAAGCTGCCTTTGCCCAAGGCGGTGGACAGATCCAGACAGCCCTCCAGGGCGGCCGGACTGTTTGCTAAGACACGGAACAGGTTCGGCACCGAACCGATCTGCTTTCTGACCGCCTCCAGCAGTGGTTGGGCGGCAAGTGGAGCGTCGGCGATGGTGGCGGCGGGCAGGAAAGCGGTTCCGGCAAAACCGGCGATGGCAAGCGGCATCGAGATCATCAATGTGCGTTTGGTTCCAATGCCTTGGCTGATGCGTGTCCAGACAGGCAGGCTTGCCCCGGCGCTCAGGAAGAACAGCAAAAGCAGCGGACCTGCAAGGCCGGGAAGCTTCAGGCGGTCCTCGACAAAGAACAGGAACGGGGTTGACGTGATCGAGACCGGCAAACTGTTGACCAGCGCCAGAAGGCGCAGCGCACCAGCATTGGCAAGCCCTTGAAGGGAAAGCTTTTCTCCAACAATGGCGGGTCTGCGCCAAAGCGGCAGGGTCACGATGGCGGTGACGATGGCCAGCGCGCCAAGGAAAAAGCCGAACGCCGGATCGCCGCCTTTGCTTGCGCCAAGCGAAAGGAAGGCGGCGGGGGCAATGGCTGCGATCAGTACGCCCGTCAGGGTGCCGCCCTCGCGGAAGGCGGCGAGGGTCAACAGGGCTTGCGGTTCAGGTTTCAACGCAAGGGTGGCGCTGCGGCCATAAAGCAGGATGGAGCCAATGCTGTAGGCGAGGAACAGAAAAAGCAGGGTCGCAAGCAGTTGGGCGACCACGTAGGGGCCGGGGTTTAATGAGAATAGCAGAGGGAAGCCCAAGCCCACCCCAAGGCCGCCGCGATGGCCAAGGCGCTTTGAGCGGCTGGCCAGCGGTCAATCGCCCAGCCGCTCAGCGGATCTTGCACAAGGTCGACCAGCCGGATCACCAGCAAAATAATGCCAATCGTGCCAAGGCTGATGCCAAGATTGACCGAGGCGAACTGCGGCAGGTGGATGTAAAGCGGTATACCAACTGCGGCCAGCAGCAGGGCGAAAAGGCTGACGCGGGGGTAGTGCATCAACAGTCCAAGACGGGAGAGCGGCACGGGGCGGGGCGGCTTTGGTTCAAATCGGGCGTCCGGTTCTGGTCTTCAAACGACTACAGGATTTCTACGCAAAGCCGCGGGCGATGGATCAGTTCCGGGTTGCCCATTACAGATTCGCCCTATAACCCCATGGTAGCGCTGCATTAACTTCCAGTTTTGCGCCAGTTTTACCAGCCTTGACCGCGCCCTTGTCTCTGCGCGCAGAGACAAGGGGCCTTCACCATACCGCGCCAATCAGGGCTGCACGCCTGCCACAATGTCGGTCATCACCTTGGCAGAGGGCATCGGCACCACCAAAGCCACAGTGTCGGGCAGTTTGGCCACGGAAATCTGCGCGGGGTCATTGTTTACCCCGATCAGGCCAGTGCGAAAGCCATGCTCGGCCCAGGCAATTTGTTGCAGTTCAGGGTCCACCAGCGCCTCGGCCAGACGTTTGCAGGTGGGGGTGAGCGAGATCAGGGGGTGCGAGGCGAAGATGGTAGGCTCTGGGTAGATCACCTTGATCTTCGACTTGATCAGGTCGGCGTAGCGTTGGTTCTCGGTCACAAATTCCACCAACTGGTTTTCATAGCCGACGATCAGCGGCCGTGCGCCCATGCCCTGTTTCAGGAAACTCTCGAACAGATCGCCCGAAGAGGTTTCCATGAAACCCAATGAGGCGAAGTAGGCTTGCAGTTTGGGCAGAAGGGCGGGCAGGTCAGCCTCGGTCGGGGGGGTGCCGTTGTTCAGGCTGGTGGCCAGCAGGGCCGACCAGATCAGGCCCGAGTTTGATTTGGCTGGATCGGTGGAGATGACCTTGAAAGGGCCGTAGATGTTCAGGCCAAGGTCTTCCTTCCAGCGCTTGGCCCCGGTGATCAGCGCGCCGGTTTTCTGGACATCGGCGTACAGCGTGCCATCGGCGGCGGTACGCACCACCCCGGCCTTGACCAGCGCATCGGCCACGTCAGACCAGGCGTAAAGCACGATGGGAGAGTTGAAGATGGTCTCCTCGGCGATCACGGTCTTGCCTGCGGCCCTGGCCATTTCAACTGAGACGGAGTTTGATGGCCAGAGACAGTCTTTGCCGGTGGTGTCGAGGGTCGTGACCATCTCGACCGAGCCGGCCTTGGTGGCATCCAGCGTCACGCCGTAGCGGTCTTTCAGGATGGCAGTAACCTTGGGATTGGCCAGAAGCTGGGCCTTTTCGCCGCCGTAGAAGATTGAGACGGTGACGGCCTGCGCCGGACTTGCGCGTTGCAGAATGCCAGCCAAGTTGAACTGGGTGACGGCTATGGTGGCGGCGGCCACCATCAGAAGCAGGACAAGGCCAAGAAGGGTGCGGTTCATGGTCTTGTCCTTACACGCGTTTCAACTGGAATTGGAGCGCCGAGACCTGGGCTTCAAGGGCTGTGAAATCATTTTCAAGGCAGGCCTGGTCGATCTTCTGCACGACGGGCACGAAGCCTTTGATCATGCTGCCAAGTTCGGCCAGCCGGGCGGTGTTTTCACCCTGTGACAGCTTGGCAAGGCCCACGTAGGATTCCACCGTGGTGACGATAAGGGGCAGGAAATACGAGATGAACTGTTTGGTCTGGCGGTAGTCTTTCGGATCAGACTTGATCAGCTCGCGGATCGAGGAGAGGTGTTTTGACATGTCCGTCAGGCCGGAACGGTCCGCCACGGGCGCGGTCTTGGCGGCCTCGTTCAGGCGGTAGGCGGCGTTGGTCAGGGCATCGGTGGCGCGGGCGATGTCTGCGGCTGAGACCTGGTCAGTCAGCATCACCTCATCCAGCGGAGGGCGTCGGGGCATCAGCAAAAGGAGTGCTGCGTAGATGACGGCGGCTAGGCCGAGCGCCAGCCACCAAACCAGCGCTGCGCCCAGAAACAGGCCAAGGAAGGCGGCAGCGGCCAGAAGGGCTGACAGAATCTGGCGGGGGCCATCGGGCAGCGACATCAGTTGTAACCCTTGGCTTGGCGCAATGCTCCGGCAAGGTCGGTTCCGGCGGTGAACAGCCGGCCGATGCTGCCACTGGTCAGGGCGGTCAGTTGCGCCATGTCGGCGTCTCCGAAGGCGATGGCGTGGATTGGGACGTCGGCGCCAAAGCCGCTGTCAGACTTGATGTGGGTGAAGTAGTCGAAGTTGGTCATATCAGACGCACCGTCGGTCATCGCCACGATGGCGGGCAGATAGGTGAACAGGGTGCCGTCGTCCTTGTAGGGTTGCAAGACTTGCAGGGCTGCGGCGAGTGCGCCGTAAAGGTCAGTACCGCCACCGGCTTCCAGCTGGTTGACCTGGGCCAAAGCGGCAGCAAGGTCGGCATCGCCCGAGCCTTTGACGACGATGGGCGTGCCTATCTGGTCGTTGAACGGGATGATGATGGTGACATCGCGGCGCGAGGGTTGCAGCAGGTTGATGGCGGCGGATTTCTTGTCGAGCAGAAGCCCCATCGCCTGTTTCAACTGGTCAATCGGCGCCCCGCCCATCGAGCCCGACACATCCAGCACCCAGACCGTCAGCGAGGGTTTGCGCAGTTCGGTTTGATACAGCGTCAGCGCTTCGGCAATCACATCAGGGCCGGGGGTGGGAACCGGGGCGAAATCGCGTTTCAGGTCAGCGCCCCAGTCGGCGTTCCACACGGCGGGGTTGGCATTCTGCGCCTCGGTTCCGACAAGACCCGAGCGGCGGCCAAGGTCCGAGAGGGTTTTTTGCGTCTCGGGCGACAGAAGGAAGGTTTGCAGTTTCAGGAAGGCCGCCTCTTTGGTGGCGTCGCCCTTGTCGATATAGGCCAAGGGGCTGTCGGCCACCGACAGGCCGTTGGCGGGGTAGATGATGTACAGCGGCTCCTGCCCTGCGGCGGTCAGGGCTTGGTCAGCCTCAAGCACGGTGAATTCGTAGTTGAACATTGCGTCATAGGCGGTGGGGTTTGCTACCAGACTGTCCTTCAGCCAGCCTGACGACCCCGACGACCGATCCACCTGCGCCAGCAACTTGCGCACGCCGTCAAGCACCTTGGCATCCGACAGTTTGGCCATCGTCAGCAGGTCAGGATTGCCCGCCATGGCGTAAAGAAAGCCGAAATAGGCCGAAGCGCCGGAGTTGGATTGGGTGGCAGAGGTCATCGCCAGACGGAACTGGTTGGCGCTGGCAGCCTCGGCGATCATCTGGACGGTGATGTCTTGCCGCCCGACCCAGCCCAGCTTCTGCGCGATGGATTTCTTCAGCCCCAGCACCACCGGAGAGCGCAGGATGCTTTCGCTGTGTTTGGCAACCTTGCCGGTATCGCCAAGGGCGATCCACAGGGAATTGGCGGGCCAGACGGCGTCGAAGCCGCCAGCGGTGCCCTTCTCAAGCTCGCGCGAGATATCGACAGAGCCCTGGTAGGTGATGGTGGGCGTGATACCGTTCTTGGCGGCCCAATCAAGGATCAGCGGTTCAAGGGTCTTGTTTTCCGACCCGGCAACGATGGAAAGCGGCACCGGGGCGGGGGCGAAGGCACCCAAGGCCAGGGCAAGGGCCACCACAGCCGCAGCCAAAGCTGCCAGAATCAACACACTGCGCCGCATCACACTCTCCTGCCTTGTGGGACCAAGGATGTCACAACGAGTAATCCGCCGAACGCCTTTCCCCAAGCCCGAAGTGGAGTGCTTGGGCAAATCCGGGGTCGAAGGGCGCAATTCAGACCAGCTTGACGGACAGCGCAGGTGTCGGGGGGAATGATGACGGATTTACGACAGATCAGGGCTTTGCCGGACAAGAAGACCAAGCAGCTGGGTGACCTCATCCGCCAGCGCCTGACTGGCCTTGGCCGCTGCGCTGTGCGGCGCTGTCACCAGAACCGGGGCACGGTGAACCCCCATCCGCTCAACATCCGAGGCGAAGGGGATCTGCGCGGTCAGGATGGTCTTGGGATAGGTCTTGCGCATCGCGGCCATGGTGTCCTGATGCAGGGATTTTGCGGCCTGAACCATGCTGAAGGCGGCATGCAACTTTTTGCCGGGCAGGTTGTTTTCCTTGAAGACATCGACAAGCTGCTGGAAGGTGCGCTGCGACAGGGTGGTGGGAATGACCGGCACCAGCACGGCTTCGGCAGCCTTGAAGACATTCTGCGACAGGGTAGAGATGTTGGGCGGGCAATCCAGCACGATCACGTCATAATCGCCCGCCACTGCCTTCAGCGCCTGTTTCAGGCGTGACTTTGGCGCACGCATCCGGGCAAGAAAAACGTCAAAGTCGCGAAAGCCCATGTTGGCAGGCAGGATGTCAAGGTTTTCATAGTCGGTGGCGCGGATCGCCTTGGTCAACTTTTCGACGTCCTGAAAGAAAGCCGCCTCGGTCAGTTTTTTCGAGGGTTTGACGCGGAAGTAAAAGCCTGCTGCACCTTGCGGATCAAGATCACACAGCAAGACGCGCTGCCCGGCGGCGGCAAAGGCATAAGACAAATTCACGGCAATCGCCGTTTTGCCGACGCCGCCCTTGTTGGCATAGCTTGCGATGATCTTCATGGGTTCGGACTCTTTCGGTGGAACAGGTCACGGAATGTCTTTTGCACCGCAGGGGCGATAAGGGCTGACAAGATGTCTGTGGTCTTCTGCCGCTCTTCCAGTTTGCGCTGGTGCAGCACGGTTGTCAGGGTGCCGACGGTTTGGGCGACCTGAAGCCGGGTGGCATTCGACGAACCGTCCGAGCCTTTTAGAAAGGTTTGCAAGGCGGTTTGCTGAACCGACAGGTCGTTGACAAGGCCAAGATGATCTTGCACCGTCTTCAATGGCTTGAGCAGGAACTTGACCTCTGCCACCGGGTAAAGAGCGGCGCAGAATTGCACCATGTAGCGAAGTTTCTTGCACTGAATTCGCAGGGCATGAACGGCGGGGTCGGCGGTTTCAGGGCCAATGCTGACGGCGATCTGGCGCATTTTGCGGTAACGTTTCCAGATCAGGGCCGCGCCAAACTCAAAGGCAGCATGACAGGCCATTGGCCCGGGGTACAGGGCCTGCGGCGTGGTGAACAGGCGGGCAAGGTCTGCCATTTCGGCCACATGGGCTATGCTGCGCAGATGGCGGGACAGGCGGGCCTGGGCCTTGGCGCGTTCAACCCGGTGCAGGGCGAACATGGCGTCAAGCCCGGGGTGCAGGCTGGCGGGCAACAGATCGTAACAGCTTTGCCGTTCCAGAAGATGCACATCCATATCGCGCAAGGGCCCGGTCTGCGCCATCAGGGCGGCAAACCGTGCCTTCAGGCTGGCGGTCTGGTCGGGCTGATACACGCCCCGGAACAGGCTTAGCACGGAACGGATGCGACGCAGGGCAACGCGGCCATCGTGCAGAAACTCTGTGTCATGGTCGGCGATGATGCCGGGCTCGACCTTTATGGCCAGCGGGATTTGTCGCGCGATGATTGCCGTGGCGGCATCGAAGGCGGTTTGATTGGGGGTGACTGTCGCTTTCGATCCGGTCTCGGGCGGACAGGGGAACAGCAGCGCATAAAACGTGGCCATATGAAAGGGGGTGCCGCAGGCCTCAACGTGGTGGCGCAGATCGGCCAGCGCCTTGTCATAGCCGCGCAAGCCGTGCGGCGTCAGCAGGGTCAGGGTCTGGCCCTCGGCCATGGTCAGGGTTTGCAGGGCGGCGCGACAGTGGATTTTCTGGTCATCATCAACGAAAGCAAGGCAGAAGCGGCTGAATTTGCCAGACCCCAAAGGCAACAGGCTGCGCAACCGAGACAGGTCTGCCAAAGCGCGTTTGACTGGACCCTCGGGCAGGTCGGCTGCGAACCTGGCCTTTTGCGGCAGGGGCTGGGTCAACGTACTACCGTCGGGCAAGATCAAGTCCAGCGCCGGGCCAAGGTCCAATAGCAGCCGATTGGTGCGGCGCAGGGATTGATCGAACGTGTCAAGCCGGGTGAATGCCACAGGCCCGGCTTGTGGCACCAGCACGGGGGCAAACTTGCCCTGACGCTCACCCGTCAAGGCCTGCACGGCGGGGCCGGTCAGGATATGAAGCGCGGGGCCGGGATGGGTCACAGACCGATCCCGCAGGCATCCAGCCGGATGTGTCCATCTGGCAGACCTTTGCCCCCAAACATCACGACTTGGCGCTTTTGCGCGGCTTTTTCGGCTTTTCCATCGCCTCGACGGGGGCAGGCATTGCAGGCTGGGTTGCCGGTTCGACTGCGGTTTCTATTGCAGTTTCTATTGCAGTTTCTGGTGCGACTTCTGGTGCCGACGCCTCTGCGGTGCTGGTTTCAGTCTTGACCTGACCCGACTTTGCGGCAACGAATTCCCGCATGAACCGGCGGATTTCGCGTGCGGCTGTGGTGTCAAGCGTTTCGCAAAGGCCCACAAAGGCCGTCCGTTCCGACTTGGCGATCCTGATCACCAGTTGAACGCCCTTGTCCTTCTCTTTGCCGGCTTGCTTGTGCTTGCTCATCTCATCCCTCTTTTTGTATCTGTCAGGTACAGCATATGTATATACGCTTTTGAGACTTTCAAGGAAAATAGCCCTGAAGGGGTGCTTTGGCACCGCATCACCTTTTCACGGTGGCATCATGCAAGCATCACCGGCTGGGGCCAGGCATGACACAATGACCTGACCTTGGCTGAAGGTCCGGCGAAGAGGGCCTTTGCCGCTATTGGCTATTCCCGCCCGTTCCGCATTGACCAGATCACCCTGCCCGCCAAATTTCTGTCCGTCGGGATGAATGCCAAGGCCCGCCCGATCCGTGACGCAATCTGGACGGACGCCGCCAAGGAACGGGCCAAGTCCCGGCAATAGCAGGTCGCAACCCCGCTGTGCCGCGATAAGCCCCCGATACACCTGCCCTGACAACGGCCTTTTAAAATCGAGGCCCAAAAAATCCCGGGTCCGAAGCAATCCTCGGCCGCCGTCACAGGCCCCGGATGACCCACTCCAGACGGATGGCCCTTGCCCTTGCACCACGGTCCGCAGTGCATTTGCTGTTTGAAATCCTGCCGTTGTGTCCCATGGCCCTTTCATCCCCGCAGCGGCCATGGGCCCTTGGGCACCCTAGCCGAGGAGTCCTGCCCGGCCCATCATCGCGGCGCGCACCTTGCAAGCCTCTGGCTTTCCGTCTTGACGAGGACGCTTGGCACGGGTCTGATCCTTCCCATTTCCCGACACTTTCAACGTATTCTGGGGCAGATTAGGATTCTGCCTTAACCTATTCCAACGTCGGCACCAATTTCACCGACTTTCCTGTGACCATTGTCCAAGTCATCATGTTCGGCCTGTCGGGGGCATTCACGCTGCTGTTGAAAGCCGCCGGGGTGATTTATACCCTCAACAGCAGCGTGATCGGCAGGCTGGTTCTGGTCTGTTCCTGGGTGCAGATTTGCCTTGGCATTCTGGTGATCTGCCCCAGCCTGTCCGCCATCACACCGCATCTCGAAAAGTCGCCACCCTTGCTGTGGGTGTCTTGGCTGACCTTCCGGCTGAGGATTTGCCTGCCCATGGCGACAAACTTTGCAGAGGTCTTGGGCCTGCCATTCGCCAATCCGACAGGCAGCCATGCCGAGCCGTCTACCTTGGCAGGCGTCCATGTGAACCTTGTGACGATCCGCAGTGCCGGGTTGGTGGCCGGCGATGCCTTCTTTGATCCGAACTTGGCCGATGCGCAGTCGATGATCCGGTTTGTCACCCTGATCCTGCCCATCGTGGTCGGGCAGGTCTGGTTCAGGCATCCGTCCTGACGCTTTGCGCCTTGGTCTGGTGGCGCTGGGGCTGTTGCAGTCTTTAGCCTGGCATAACCCGGTGGTGCTGACTGCCTTTGACCAGACCGCCTCGTTCTGCGACGCAAGATAAAAAGACCCTGAACGCGACGTGCCTGATGCACCCAGACTTGGGGCATGGGATGCTTGTGCTGATCATCGTCCAAGTGCAAAGGGAGAAAGCCTGACTTTGCAGATCGAGGACCTGTCGAAAGGTTATAGCGCGCCCGCGGTCTTTGCTGACACAGCGCTGAAGATCGCACCGCGCAAGGGGAGCGCGCGGTTCGGGCCCTTCCTGCGGTTGATCGCGGGGCTGGCCTTGCCAGACTGCGACCGCAGCACACTTGCACGCCGCGACGTGCTGCCCCCGGCCCCGCGATCCATGGCAAAATCAGTCCCGCCGAAATCCCTTCCCGGCGCGACGGCCCCTTCACGCTTTGCATCTCGCGCAGCCCGGCAACAACAAGGCGGCCTTTGTGGTTGCGGACCTCATTCATGTTTGAACCAATTCTGATCCCGACGCTTCGCCCCGGTGTCGATGGCGTGCCACGCGGCAGGGGCAGATTGGGCGGGTGGTCTTGTCACGGGTCTGTTTCATCTGAAGAACGACGATGAACAAGCCGTGTCCGGCGCTTTCTGCCACCGCGTTCTGTGCCGCCGCGTTTTGTGCCCGCCGCGTTTTGTGCCCGCCGCGTTTTGTGCCGGCGCGTTTTGTGCCGCCGCGTTTTGTGCCACCACCGCTTGGTCTGACAAGATCGGGTTTGACTACTGGCAGGGGCTG
>JAYSQA010000069.1:0-2014 GCA_043721775.1 Rhodobacterales bacterium | reverse complement strand
CCCATGGCGTCGTGGCTGACCCAATCCTCACCCAGAAGCAGGTCGCCGGTTTTATCCGGCGACGAGATATTGGACACTTTCGGCAGTGCGGTCATTCCTCGTTGTAACGATAGCCGATGCCGTAGAGCGTCTCGATCGCGGAGAATTCCTCATCCACGGCGCGCATTTTCTTGCGCAGGCGCTTAATGTGACTGTCGATGGTGCGGTCATCGACATAGACCTGATCGTCATAGGCCACGTCCATCAGCTGATCGCGGCTTTTCACGAAGCCGGGCCGCTGGGCGAGCGCTTGCAGCAGCATGAACTCGGTGACGGTCAGCGACACGTCCAGATTCTTCCAGCTGACCGAATGGCGCAAGGGATCCATCCGCAGATGCCCGCGTTCCATGATCTTGTTTTCTTCGGTCGTCGCCACTTCGCCGGTCTGAATGGCTTCCTGACGGCGCAGAATGGCGCGGATCCGCTCGACCAGAAGGCGCTGCGAGAACGGCTTTTTCACATAGTCATCGGCGCCCATGCGCAGACCCAGCACCTCGTCGATCTCGTCGTCTTTCGAGGTCAGGAAGATCACCGGCATGGTGGTTTTCTGCCGCAAGCGCTGCAAAAGGTCCATGCCGTCCATCCGGGGCATCTTGATGTCGAGGACCGCCATGTCGGGCAGGCGCCGGGTGAAAGCGTCCAGCGCGGACTGGCCGTCATTGTAGGTTTCGACTTCAAAACCCTCTGCCTCTAGGGTCATCGAGACAGACGTCAGGATATTCCTGTCGTCGTCCACAAGGGCGATCCTGGCCATGTCAGAGTTCCTGTCTTTGCTCGGTTTGTTTGCTTTTTCACACACATTCGACCCGAAGGCCTTGGGAATCAACCATTAAGTGCGAATCGCCTGTCCTTCGCGAATCATTGGGAGCCAAAATTGCGAAAGAATGGCTAATATGCCGCAGTCTAGCACCGATATTTCCTGTGCGTGCATTTGGTTGCGCTAACTCGGCATTGGTGGCGCTAACAGCGAAAAATCGTCTATTCCCCTTTGAAATCTGCATGTTATAGCCAAGGTATCCCGGCCCGTTGGCCCTGGCCGGGGTTATCCTTTCACCTTAGTCGAACGCCGCTGCCGCGGCGTGTTGGGAGCTGCCTGATGATCACCCTTGGACGCGTGAACCCTGCCCAGACCCTGGAAACGCAAGGCATCAGCGGACTGGGCGCAGTTTATTACAACGAGATCGAACCGGCGCTGGTGCAGGCCGCGGTGACGCGGGGCGAAGGACAACTGGGTTTGGGAGGCGCGTTCCTGTGCTCGACCGGCGGCTATACCGGGCGGTCGCCCAAGGACAAGTTCGTGGTGCGATCGCCCCTGACGGAGCAGACGATCTGGTGGGAGAACAATGCCGCCATGACGCCCGAGGCGTTCGGGCACCTGCAGGCCGACATGTTGGCGCATATGAAGGGGCGCGATTATTTCGTGCAGGACCTGTACGCGGGGGCCGATCCGATGCACCGCGTCGACGTGCGGATGGTGACGGAACTGGCCTGGCATGGGCTGTTCATCCGGCACCTGCTGCGCCGGCCCGAGCGGGACGAGCTGGACGTCTTTGTGCCCGAATGGACCGTGATCAACTGCCCGAGCTTCAAGGCGAACCCGGCCCGGCATGGCTGCCGGACCGAGACGGTGATCGCGCTGAACTTTGACAAGAAGCTGATCCTGATCGCGAATACGGCCTATGCGGGGGAAAACAAGAAAGCGGTGTTCACGCTGCTGAATTACCTTTTGCCGGAAAAGGGCGTGATGGCGATGCATTGCAGCGCCAATCATGCCATCGGCAATCCGGTCGATACGGCGGTGTTCTTCGGCCTGTCGGGCACAGGCAAGACCACGTTGTCCGCCGACCCCGACCGCATCCTGATCGGCGATGATGAGCATGGCTGGTCGGACCGTGGCACCTTCAACTTTGAAGGCGGCTGCTATGCCAAGACCATCAACCTGTCGGCCGAGCATGAACCGGAAATCTACGCCACG
>JAYSQA010000068.1:0-36310 GCA_043721775.1 Rhodobacterales bacterium | reverse complement strand
GCACATCCTCCCACTGCGACCCTTGCGCCTTGTGGATCGTCACAGCCGCGCCATGCAGAAACGCAGCCCCCATGTTGGCGGCTGAAGGGATAAACGGTTCCTCCTCATCCGGTTTTTCAATCTTGATGATGCAGGCGGCTGACACCTGCGGGTCTTCGGCCCCCACCACATGCAGCTTGGCGAAACCTTCCTTCTTGCCCGGCCCGAGGTAGATCACCTGCGCGCCCTTGATCAGGCCCCGCGCTTCCAGATCAATCCGCTTCTTGCGATGCTTCAATGGCAGTTCGATGCCGTCGCAAATCAGCGGCTCTCCGGGCAGCAAGGCATCTTCCGGGGCACCATGGGCCGCCCGGAAGGCCTGGATCAGCTTGATCCGCGTCACGTTGCGCCAGACCAGCACAGGGCTGCGCGCCATCAGGTCGGACGAGACACGCTCGGCCCACTGGATGCGATCATCCTTGCGGGCCGCGTCCTGCATCATCTGCTCAAAGTCCATGAAGCTTAGCGTGCTGTCCCCAAGCGCATGTGCCAGGTCCAGAATGGGGCTGTCCTGGGTCTGCCGGTGGATGCGGCTTAGCACCATTTTGCGGCTGTCGCCCAACTTGTCGAACACCATCTCGCCCGAAGACCCCACCGGGGCCAGCTGCGCCGGGTCGCCAAACAGAACCAAGGTCGGAAAAATCTCACGCAGGTCATCCAGCTGGCGCTGATCCAGCATCGAGCTCTCGTCAACAAAGCCCACGTCCAGCGACTCTTCCCGCCGTTTCCAGCCCTTGATGAAATCGCTGCCGCGCAGGCCCGCAGCCGCCAAAGCGCCCGGAATCGACGGCATCGTCTGGTAAAACGCGTAAGCCCGGTCCAGCGCCAGTTCCGTCAGCCCCTCCACCGCAGGCCGGGGCGCTTGCCCGGCCAGCCACTCAGCAATCTTTTCATACTGCGGGTCATAAAGCGGGGTGTAGAGGATGCGGTGGATTGTCGTCGCAGGCACCCCACGCAGCCGCAGAACCGAGGCCGCCTTGTTGGTGGGTGCCAGAACCGCCAGACTGCGGCGGTCTTTCCGCCGGCGGCCCTCGTAGTCGCCTGAGATGATGTCCACCCCTGATTCCTTCAAAGCCCGGTACAGTGACGCCAGCAGCATAGTCTTGCCAGACCCCGCCTTGCCCAGCACGGCCAGAACAGACCCCTTGCCCTCGGCCTGCGGCGACAATCCGCCGCTGCCAAGGTTAATGCCCATGGACAACAGGTCAGCCGAGACGCGATCATAAGCCTCAGCCTGATCGTCAGAGAAAGTCAGCGCGGGAACATTCGACATGCCCCATGCTTAGGCCTTTCAAGCGGCCTAGACCATAGCCCTAGTGTGCCATGGCTTTAATGTGTCGAACCGCTCCGGCGTGGAGGAACCTTCACGGGTGCATTCTCCAGCGCGGCAACCTCCTGAGTGGCGACTTTGATGGCTTCATCGGCCTTGGCAGCAAGCGCAGGAAGGCCGTTCGCTTCCGCGAAAGACTTCAGGTCTTCCAGCACGTCGAAAATCCAGTCGTAGCCCATCAGCGCTCCGGGAAAGGGGCATTCAAAACAAATGCCACCTTCATGTTACCCTCGCGCTAAGGCTGAAATAACCCATCCGACTCGCAACACACTGTATGCAAACAGGAAACGGCTAGCGTTCCCGGCTCGCCTCCAGCGTGTCGTCAAATGTCCGCAATCCGGTGCGAGGGGCTTGCACCAGCACTGCCATGTTACCCGGTTTATGGACGTTTTTCAGCATTTTCATATGCGCCGCAGGGATTTCCGCCCAAGGGAAAACCTCTGACAAGCAAGGGTCCAGCCGCCGTTCAATCATTAACTGGTTGGCCGCAGAGGCCTGTTTCAAATTGGCAAAATGGCTGCCCTGAACACGCTTCTGGTGCATCCAAAGATAGCGCGCGTCCAGCGTCAGATTATAGCCCGTGGTGCCCGCACAGATCACCACCATCCCGCCGCGCTTGACCA
This sequence comes from Rhodobacterales bacterium, assembly GCA_043721775.1. Classification (GTDB taxonomy): domain Bacteria; phylum Pseudomonadota; class Alphaproteobacteria; order Rhodobacterales; family Rhodobacteraceae; genus Stagnihabitans. Next base: position 34,318 of record JAYSQA010000068.1, on the reverse strand, counting down.
GAAAGACTGACACCGGAAAGGTCAACTCGCCCGGATGTTCAAACACCAGATCGACGTTGTTGCCCTTGCCGGTGATATCCCAAATCGCCTTGCCGAACTTGCGGACCTCGTTGAACCAGGCCTTGTACTCGGGCGTGTTTACCGTGGGCATCTGGCCCCAGCAGTTGAAATTCTTGCGGTTGATGACGCCTTTGGCCCCCAACCCCATGACAAACGCGCGCTTGTCCTCGTCTGAAATCACGCCGATCGCATTGCCGCCGGCGGTGTTGATCAGCTGGATCGCGTAAGACCCCAAGCCGCCCGAGGCACCCCAGACCAGCACATTCTGCCCCGGCCGCAGTTCATGCGGCTTGTGGCCGAACAGCATCCGGTAAGCGGTGGCCAGCGTCAGGGTATAGCAGGCCGATTCCTCCCACGATTGGTGTGCCGGACGCCGCATCAACTGCTGCGACTGCACCCGGGTGAACTGCGCAAATGAACCGTCCGGCGTCTCGTAGCCCCATATCCGCTGCGTCGGAGAGAACATCGGATCGCCGCCGTTGCATTCTTCATCGTCGCCATCGTCCTGATTGCAGTGAATAACAACCTCATCCCCCACCTTCCAGCGCTTGACCTTGTCGCCCACCTTCCAGACGATGCCCGAAGCATCCGAGCCCGCGATGTGATAGGCCGCGCCATGGCCGTCAAACGGGCTGATCGGCGTGCCCAAAGCCGCCCAGACACCGTTGTAATTGACCCCCGCCGCCATCACCAGCACCAGAACCTCATTCGAGTCGATCTCGGGGGTTTCCACCACCTCGACCTGCATCGCCATATCGGGTTCGCCATGCCGGTCGCGCCGGATCGCCCAAGCGTACATCTGCGCCGGAACGTGCCCAAGGGGCGGCATCTCTCCCAGTTCGTACAGGGTCTTCACCGGCGCGTCATAAGCCAGCTTTGTTGCATCCAGCGCCATGAGGGGCCTCCCAAGACATGCCGCACCGCAGAATAACGGGGCGTATTGCCCTTGAGATATAAAGTTTCGCGCAACTTTGCAATTAAAAACTATTAGTTTTTGGAAGTTTATGTCTGCCGCGTTGCAGCATGCGCTACTGGAACGTCACCGACGTGGTCGTGCAAACGTCCACATTCTGGTCAATTGACGACGAGCCATCAACGAACACGGCCTTGAAGTCGAAGGTACAGTAGCCCGAACCGTCATCAAAATTGATATCGATGGAACCACCTGCCCCAAGCACGTTCGCGCCAAGGATATCTTCTTCCCAGATGTTCGACCCGGCATTCGATCCATAGAACTCGCGCATCGACACGTTGGTGTTGTTGATGATCGTCACATGACGATTTGCCGACGTTGTCGTCGTGGTGGTTTCTTCGCAAGCCGTCAGGGCCAATGCGCCAAAGCCGAACAGAAAAGCGGTTGCAAGTTTCACGATCTCAAGTCCTCCCGTTGGTCCGGCTTGCAGCCGGTAGGGTCACGCTAAGGAGGAGTGTTTGACGAATCAACAACGTCACCTCGTCAAAGATCGGAAAGGTGCAGCCGCTGTTGCACAGAGGCGGCATAAAAAGCCAAAAGCTGATGCTGCGCAGCAATTGGTCGCAGGTCTGGCCCAACGATCCCGCGCGCGGTCAGCAGGTTCAGGCCCTCTTCCACTGTTTTCTCAATGCCTTGTGGGGCCAACTTCATCTCTGCGCCCATTGCGGCAAGCTGTTCCGCCATCGCAGTCGCCCGGGCGACAAGTTCCGGTTGCCCACCCCGACCCTCGCCAATTGCCGCCGCGACCAGTGACACCGGCAAGATCGGCACCACCCGCACAATCGCTGCCATCAGCTTTTCGCCCAACCCCTCGGGTGCAGCATCGGGAAAATGCTGCAAATGATCCCGCAGCGAAATGGGCGTCCCAAAGGATGCCGCCGCCGTGCCAAAGCCCTTGAAACGCCGGAACGCAAAGCGCAAGATCGCCAGCGTGCCGAACCATAGCGCACCGAACGGATTGACACGAAAGCGCCTCTCGCCACGCGCCGCCGTTGTCGTCAGAATGCCGTCCTCCAGCACCCGGTCATAGTTCAGCCCTACCGGCACAAAGACCACGTCGCGCCCTTCGGGATCAAACCCGGCCAGGATGTACGACAACAGCCCCAACCGCGCCGTACCCACCCTGCCGTCCAGACTAAGCCCGCCTTCCGGGAAGATCGCCTGCGTGATCCCCTCTGCCGTCATCATCTGCACATAGCGCGCCAGAACCCGGCGATAGAGTGTGTTCATTGACCCGCGCCGGATGAAATATGCCCCCAGCGCCCGGATAAACCGCGAGAATGGCCAGACCCGCGCCCATTCCCCCACCGCATAGGAAATTGATGCCCGGCCCGACACCAGCCAAGTCACCAGAACGTAATCCATGTTGCTGCGGTGGTTCATCACGAACACCACCGTCGCCTGCGGGTCAATGCTTTGCAAAGCCGCGTCAATCTTGCCGAACCGCACCCGGTACAGCCGCCGCGTCAGCCACTTTGCCAGCCGGATCGCAACGCCGAAATACAGCGTTGTCGAAAACCCCGGCACAATTTCCCGCGCATAGTGCCGCGCCTCTTCAAACGCGACCGAGGGCGGAATCCCCGCCTGTGCCGCATGTTCGGTCACCGCCGCCAGCACCTGGCGGTCATAGACCAGCCGCGCAATCCGGTCCTGCCGCTCTGCCAGCTTGAAGATGTCGATAGGTCGGTCCAGCCTTTCGTTCAGCCGAGCCACCCAGCGTTCGATCCGCCGCCGAAAGAACCAACGCACCGACGGGAACAGGAAATTCGACGCGAAAGAGGTCGCAGCGAAGGCGACGATCAGGATCAGCAGCCACAACGGCACAGGGATATTCTGGGTCATGCCCCTACATGCCACGCCGCCGGACCCCACGCAATTTCCCCTCTCCGCCGCAATGCAGCGAATTGACACTTACTGAAACTTGCTGCTATGCCGAAAAATACGTAATAAAATTGCTTAGCCGATTTATGGGGCCAAGATGCAAGCGCAGAAAGACCAACCCTGGCTGTTCCGCACCTACGCGGGCCATTCCACTGCTGCGGCCTCTAACGCGCTGTACCGTGGCAACCTTGCCAAAGGTCAAACCGGGCTTTCGGTCGCCTTCGACTTGCCCACCCAGACCGGCTATGACAGCGACCACATCCTGTCACGCGGTGAGGTCGGCAAGGTTGGCGTCCCAATCGGCAATCTGGGCGACATGCGCGCCCTTTTCGCCGATATTCCCCTTGGCCAGATGAACACCTCGATGACCATCAACGCCACAGCCCCTTGGCTGCTGGCGCTTTATATCGCCGTGGCCGAGGAGCAGGGCACCGACATTTCCACTCTGCAAGGCACCGTGCAGAACGACATCATCAAGGAATACCTCTCCCGAGGCACCTATATCTGTCCGCCTGCGCCTTCCCTGCGCATGATCACCGATGTCGCCGCCTATACCGCCAAGGCGCTGCCGAAGTGGAACCCGATGAACATCTGCTCCTACCATCTGCAAGAGGCCGGGGCGACGCCCGAACAGGAACTGGCCTACGCCCTTGCCACCGCCATCGCCGTGCTGGATGATCTGCGCGCCAAAGTCCCGGCGCAGGATTTCCCCGCCATGGTCGGCCGCATCTCTTTTTTCGTCAACGCCGGCATCCGCTTCGTGACCGAGCTGTGCAAGATGCGCGCCTTTGTTGAAATGTGGGACGACCTGTGCCTGACCCGCTACAACATCACCGAAGAACGCCACCGTCGCTTCCGCTATGGCGTGCAGGTCAACTCTTTGGGCCTGACCGAACAGCAACCAGAAAACAACGTCGCCCGCATTCTGATTGAAATGCTGGCCGTCACCCTGTCGAAAAACGCCCGCGCCCGCGCCGTGCAACTGCCCGCCTGGAATGAGGCTTTGGGCCTGCCCCGGCCATGGGATCAGCAATGGTCGCTGCGCCTGCAACAAATCCTCGCCTATGAGAGCGACCTTCTGGAATTCCCCGACCTGTTCGACGGCAACCCCGCCGTTGATGCCAAGGTTCAGGCGCTGAAAGCCGCCGCACTTGAAGAACTGTTGCAGATCGAGGCGATAGGCGGCGCCGTCGCCGCCATTCCCCACATGAAATCCCGTCTGGTCGAGTCCAACTCTGACCGCCTTGCCCGCATCGAGCGTGGCGACCAAGTGGTGATCGGCGTCAACCGCTACCACGAGGCGGAACCCTCGCCCCTGGTCACCGGCGTTTCTTCCATTCTGGCGTCAGACCCCGAAGCCGAGGTCAGCCAGATCACCCGCCTGCACCACTGGCGCAGCACGCGCGACGGCGTCGCAGTCAACCGCGCCCTGACCGCCCTGCGCCAGGCCGCCATATCGGGTGAAAACATCATGCCCCCCTCCATCGCCGCAGCCAAAGCGGGCGTCACTACCGGCGAATGGGGTGCCGCCATCCGGGCCGCCTTCGGCGAATACCGCGCGCCCACCGGCGTCTCAACCGCGCCCTCCAACCGTACAGAAGGCCTTGACCCCATTCGCGAGGCCGTTAACGTCGTCTCCACCCGCCTTGGTCGCCGCCTGAAACTGCTGATCGGCAAACCCGGCCTCGACGGCCATTCCAACGGAGCCGAACAAATCACCGCCCGCGCCCGCGACTGCGGCATGGCGATCCATTACGACGGCATCCGCCAAACCCCTGCCGACATCGTGGCACAAGCGCTGGAGGAACAGCCTCACGTCATTGGCCTGTCAATCCTGTCTGGCAGCCACATGCCGCTGGTCGCAGACGTGCTGCATGGCTTGCGCCAAGCGGGCCTTGATATCCCCCTGATCATCGGCGGCATCATCCCCGACGCTGACGCAGCCGCCCTCCGCGCCATGGGCGTCGCCGCCATCTACACACCCAAGGATTTCGATCTGAACCGCATCATGTCTGACATCGTTCAACTGGTTGACGCAAAACCCGCCGCAGCCTGACGAAAACCCATCATTCCGGCCATCCGGTTTGCGCTATGTCAAAGCGCCCGCAGTAAACACCCGCGACAAGTCTTCATACCTAAATGGAGGCCGCCATGTTTGAACGTATCAAAGCCCTGATGAAGCGTTGGCACGACGTCAAGGAAATCAACGAACTGTCGCAACGAGACCTTGATGATCTGGGCATGTCACGCGAACAAGTACAGGCCTTCGTCCGCATGCCCCATGATATCGCCGAACGCGTCAAGCACATGGCCGCAATCTTCGGGCTTTCTGACGCCGAACTGCAAGTCAACCACGACGCCTAACTTGAAATCCAGTCGACCTGCGGCACCTGCCGTGACCGCGCCAAATGCGCCCACTTGCTGGCCCGTCGTGCCGATGCCTCGCCGCTGGAGGCCGAGTTTTGCCTGAACTACGACACCTTCAGCGCCGAGGCCGAGCAGCCTGTGGCCTAAACGAATGGGCCAAGGGAAACCCCCTTGGCCCGTCTTTCAAACGGCCAGCAAAGCCGCTGCTTTCTCAACCAACGTCACCGACACCATGTCTCTGGCGGAAAACCCTGTTGAGATTTCAAAGGCCCCGGCCTCAATCCGCCATTGCCCCACCGTTAGGTCAAAGAACGCAAAGGCCCGGTCGTCCAGCGCAACCGTCACCCGCTGGCTTTCCCCAGCCGCAAGATGCACCCTGGAAAAAACCTTACAGTTCTTTCTTCGGACGCGGAACTGACGCTTCCACATCGCCAACATAGACCTGAACCACCGTCGACCCTGGCCTTGCGCCGGTATTGGTCATCGTCGCTGAAACGCCCGCAGCATCCGCCACAACATCCGTCAGAGCGAAGCTGGAGTAAGACAGACCATGCCCAAACGGGAACAAGGGCTCAATCCCCATCCGGTCATAGTGGCGGTAGCCGATGAAGGTGCCTGCTGCATACCGCACATGCCCGTTCAAGCCCGGATAAATCTCGGCGTCCTGGCTATGCGTCGGGTTGTGCGCCCAAATCCGAGGGAAAGTTTGCGCCAGCCGCCCGCCGGGTTCGGTGCCCAGCAGTACTTCGGCAATCGCATTCCCAGCCTCTTGCCCAGGATACCACGCCTGCAAAACGGCGCGCGCATCGGTAATCCAAGGCATCTCCACCGGCCCGGCGGTCTGCAACACCACCACCGTGTTCGCATTGGCCGCCAGCACCGCCCGCACCAGCGCGTCCTGCCGTCCCGGAAGCCGGATGCTTTCCAGATCAGACCCTTCTGTATCCCACTCGCCAATGCGGCCCACAAACACCACCGCCCGGTCAGCAGCCGAGGCAACCCTTACCGCCTCTGCAACATCCGCATCGCCCAACAGATGGCCGATCCCAATCCGCATACCGGCAAACACCAGATTGTCGGACGGCTTGTTGCAGAACTCCACCATCACCTGATGCGCGCGGCCCGCTTCCAGCGTCATCTCGCCCACCACCTCGTCACAGCCCTCTTCAAAGAAGATCCGCCCCTTCTTCCAGCCCTCCCAGGCGTTGGCCACCAGATTCCCGTCAAGATATACCTTGACATAGCCCGCCGCAAAGACCCCAACCCGAGACCTTTGGCGTAAAGGTCCCCGTCACCCGTGCCGAGAAGTCGAACCGATCAACCTTGCCACCGCCCACGGGCAGAATCCAGAACGCCATGAAATCATTCAGGGTTTCCGTATGAACCGGCACCCCCTACAATGCTTTGCCCTCAAAGAGCTCCACCTTGAAGTCACCCTTCAGCATCGGCTCAAACCGATGATTGTTGCAGCCCACCGCAAAGGTCAAAGCGTCCTTCCCCCAAACGCGTCAACCAGCCCGGCCTAAGGCGAGATCATATAATGCGGGTTCAACTGCGCCGACCAGCCCCCCATGATCCGCGCCACCTTCGCATTCGGCCCGATCACCGCAACCGAGCCTTCCGCGGCCCACGGTAGCAGTCCGTCATTCTTCAACAGAACTGCGCCCTCTGCCCCAGCCCGACGGATCAGCGCCCGATGCTCTGGCCGGTCCTTGGCCACCTCATGATGCGCCCGGTGGTCATCCAAAGACCCAACCCGCGCCATCAGCCGAAGCATATTCCGCGCCCGCTCCCGCACCGTCGCCTCAGACACCAGACCGGCCTTGACGGCAGCCACCAGCTTGTCGCCCCGGTCCCGCGTCGGCCCCGGCATTTCCAGATCAAGCCCCGCATTCACAGTAGGCTCGGTGGACCAAGGGCCAAACCAATCCGACATAACCACGCCGTCATAGCCCCGGTTCTCGCGCAGCACCGATGTCAAAAGTCAATGGTTTTCAGCCGCATAAGTGCCGTTGATCTTGTTGTGAGATGGCATGATCCCCCATGTCTTGCCCCGCTTCACCGCCGCCTCAAACGGGATCAGGTAGACTTCCCGCAACGTCCGCTCGTCAATGTCCGAAGGCATCGTCGTCCGCTCAATCTCGCTTTCATTCCCCGAGAAATGCTTGATCGTGGCCGCAATTCCAGCACCTTGCAGCCCCTGAATATACCCAACCGCCAAAGCGCCGGTCAAGATCGGGTCCTCTGAATAGCATTCGAAATTCCGCCCGTTGGTGACCGACCGCTGAATGTTGCAGGTCGGCGCAAGCGAGACATGCGCCCACTTCGACTTCAGCTCATCCGCCAAAGCCGCACCACTTTCCTGCGTCAGCGTCGGGTCCCATGTCGCCCCCAGCGCAATCCCCACCGGAAAAGCCGTTGACTTGACGCCGCCGACCAAAGACCCACCGCCCCGCGCGCCGTTCGGCCCATCCGTCACCCGCAGCCAGCCCGTCCCCAGCCGTTCATTCCCGCGCACTGACCAGAAATCCGCGCCCCACAGTATATCCACCTGCTCCTCAAGGCTCGTATGGTTAAGAACAACTTCAATATCCTGCATGTTGCTTTCCATTGGGGGTTTGGCGGGCCAGGCGACGATTCCGACATAAAAAGCAAGCTATAACGTTATAGTGGTCTAGTCATAGCCACCCACGCTGGCTAAGTTTCGCAAAACAGGAGCGTGCATGACCTTCCACATCGGAGCAAAACCCGGCGAGATCGCCGAAACCGTCCTTCTGCCCGGCGACCCCTACCGCGCCCGCTGGGCTGCCGAGAAGTTCCTGGAAAACCCATTGCTGGTCAATGAGGTGCGCGGCATGCTGGGGTACACCGGCACCTGGAAAGGCCACCGAGTCACCATCCACGGGTCAGGCATGGGCATGCCCTCGCTGTCAATCTACGCCAATGAACTGATCCGCGATTATGGCGCCCAAACACTTGTTCGCATTGGCTCTGCCGGTGCCTTGCAGCACCACGTCAAAGTCCGCGATGTCGTGCTCGCGCAAACCGCCTCCACCAACGGTTCGCCCTCGCGGTCGGTCTTCAAAGAGTTGAACTTTGCCCCCTGCGCCGATTTTGGTCTGCTGTCAGCCGCCCACGCCGCCGCTTTGAAGGTGGGCGTCCCGATCCATGTCGGCGGCATCCATTCCTCCGACACCTTCTATGATGAAAGACAAGACCTTAGCGACCAATTGCAACGGCACGGGACACTCTGTGTAGAGATGGAAGCCGCCGAGCTTTACACAATTGCCGCGCGTTACCAACGCCGCGCGCTTGCCGTTCTGACAATTTCCGACCACATCCTGACGCACGAGGCACTTCCCGCCGACCAACGCGAACGATCATTCGGCGCCATGGTCGAAGTTGCACTCGAAGCCGCTTTTGCCTGAAGGGTCCGCCATGAAAACCCGCAAACTCGGCACAAGCCACGTCTCGGCCATTGGCCTCGGTGCAATGTCCTTTGGTGGCGTCTTCGGACCAACGGACGAGGGGACAAGTCTTGCGTGCCTCGACGCCATGCTTGAAGAAGGCATCACCTTCATCGACACAGCCAATATCTACGGCATGGGCATATCCGAGGACATTATCGGCAAATGGCTGGCCTCTCGCAAACCGCAAGTCGCCGTCGCAACCAAAGCCAGTGTCGTGAACGGCACACCTCGCTACATCGACAATTCAGAAAGTCATCTACGGGCCCAGTTGGACATCTCGCTCAAGCGCCTCAACCGCGACCATGTCGACCTTTTCTACATCCACCGCCGCGAACATACCCGCCCGCTGGAAGAGGTCATCGGCACTCTGTCCCGCTTGATCGAAGAGGGTAAAATTGGCGGCTATGGCATGTCAGAGGTGGCCCCCGACACCCTGCGCCGCGCCATTCACCCATGCATGGCCATTCAGAATGAGTATTCGCTTTCAACCCGCCTGCCGGAACTTGGCATGATTCAAGCCTGCAAGGCGCTTGGCACGGCCTTCGTTCCCTTCTCTCCACTTGCCCGTGGCATGTTGGGCGACACGCCCCTTGCCCTACCGACTGACCCTTTCCGCAGCACAAACCCGCGCTTCACTGGAGTAAATTTTGCAGCCAATACCCTGCAATACAATGAATTTCGTGCCTTCTGCGCGTCACACGGCTGGTCTACCCCCGCTACGGCCATCGCATGGGTTCTTTCGCGCGGCGACCACCTGATCCCTATCCCAGGCACCCGTTCCGCCACCAATCTGCGCCAATTCGCGCAAGGTGTCCAAATCAAACTGACGTCCGAGGATCTTGCTGAAATAGACCGGATCCTGCCCCCCGGTTCTGCCTTCGGCGATCGGTATGCAGACCATCAGACTCTCGCCGTTGAACGATACTGTTGAAGCCCCTCAGCCTGCACAACAATGACAGGAACGGCGTGGTGCAGCGGCTGATCCGACATCACCAGATCATAAAGCGCCACGGCCTGACCGCCAATGCGCCCAGGCGCAAGCGCCAGAATCGCGCCTACCCCAGACTCACCCGCCAGTTGGACCCGAACCGACGGAAGCGGCAAATCGCGCCCAGTCATCACGTTGAAATCCTCCGAGGGCGCGCTCACCCGCTCAGCGCGCACAGCGATATCCCCGGAAAATGCCACGGGATGAAGCGGTCTCGCCACTAAAACCAGACCTTGACCTACCAGATCAAACCCCGGACCACTCAGCACCGTCAAATTCCGCTCGATACCTGGGAAAATCGAGAAAGCACCATCCTCCACCACCATGGCCCTCGATAGCCGCAGCACCAGACGCCCTTCCCGCTCGACTCGCAGCATCTCTACGGTGATGCCCTTGCCATTGGCCCAAGGCATCATCCGGAAGTCAGCAACCGATAAGTGAGTGATCATTCTGTAACCCTGTTCACCATTGGCGCTGCCAGTTCTTCAAAGTCAAAATGGTCCAATCGCCGCGCCCGCTTTCCAGCCTTGTCGGCGCTGATCTTTATCTCTTCGACATCCCGAGCCGCTTGCCCGAAATGTCGATCAAGACTGCTCACCCGCTCGGACAACCGTTCGATATCCTTCGACAATTCTCCCAACTCTCGCCGGATCGACCCGGTTTGTTCGCGTAGCCTTGCGTCCTTCAAAATCGCTCGCATCGTGTGCAAAGTGGCCATGCAGGTGGTCGGCGAAACGATCCAGACCTTCGCCGCAAACCCCTCCCGCACCACTTCCGGGAAGTTCGCGTGCAACTCGGCATAGACCGCCTCCGAGGGCAGAAACAAGATCGCTCCATCCGCCGTCTCGCCCTCGATGATGTATCTGTCCGAGATCGCCCTTATATGCGCCCGTACCGCCCCCCGCAGCTGCGCATTCGCCTCTTGCACCTGCCGGGGGCTCTCTGCCCGCCGCAACGCCTCGTACGATTCCAACGGAAATTTCGCATCAATGGTCAGTGGCCCCGGCGGGTTTGGCAGGTGAATCAGGCAGTCCACCCGCCTGCCGTTCGACAGCGTCGCCTGCATCGTATAGGCATCGGCAGGCAACGCCTTGGCCACGATGTCATGCAACTGTATCTCGCCAAACGCCCCGCGCGCCTGCTTGTTCGACAAAATATCCTGCAAACTCAATACATTGCCGGACAGTTTTTCAATATTCGCCTGTGCCTTGTCGATGGTTTCCAAGCGTCGCTGCAAGTCACCAAGACTGCGGGCCGTCCGCATCGAGGACCCCTCCAACGATTCCCCCATGAATCGCTGCACCTCGGCGAGGCGGTTCTCCATCAGCTGGATCATCGCCGTCTGCGACAGGCTTTGCGCCTCGGACACGTGATGCAAACCGCCCGCCAGCCGCTCTTGCCCTTCGGACAGACCCTGCACGCGCTGCGACAGCCAGGACATTTCCTGCATCAACAAAGGCGAGACGCGCCACGATGCGCGCAGCACCATCAGCAGGATGCCAAGTATGAAGAAAAGCACCGCGCTGGGCAGCAGAATCTCTGGCGCGTTCCATGCGTAGGTCTGCCCGAAAAGCGGAATCATCGGCGCCCGAACAATCGTTCAATATCCACCAGCTTCAGCTCTACATACGTCGGTCGGCCATGGTTGCACTGTCCTGACAACGGCGTCGCCTCCATCTCGCGCAGCAGGGCGTTCATCTCTTCTGCCCGCATTTGTCGGCCCGACCGGATCGAGCCATGACACGCCATGCGGCTTAAAACCGCGTCCAGCCGACCGCGCAACGAAGGGCTGTCGCCCTGATCGGCCAACTCATCCAGCACATCGCGCAACAGAGACTTGGCCGAGACATTGCCCAGAATTGCGGGAGTCTCCCGCACTGCGACAGCATGGCCGCCAAAGGGTTCAATGGTCAGTCCCAATGTCGTCAGTTCCACCGCCGCATCAAGCAGCCGTCCGGCATCTGTCTCAGAAAGTTCCACGATTTCAGGGATCAGGAGGGATTGCGCTTTGATGCCAGTCTCAGCCATCTGGCGTTTCAGACGTTCATAGATCAAGCGCTCATGCGCAGCGTGCTGGTCGACGATGACGATGCCGCCCGCCGTTTGTGCGATGATGTAGTTCTCATGGACCTGTGCCCGCGCGGCGCCCAACGGAAAGTTTTCGTCCTGCGTTACGGGTTCAATCCGTGCCGTCGGGGCTTCGGCAAACCCGGCCGGCGCCTGAAAGCCAAAGGCGCGCGACAGGCTGGTGCCCGACGGGCGGTCCATCTGATAGACGCGCGCAGGGCCCAGCCGGGGCGGGTCGGCCTCTGGCCGCATTGCAGCCAAGGTCGCATCGGCCACGGTCGACGACGCCCGGTGCGCTGCCCCTGTCAAAGCCGTCCGCAGACCTGTGATTATAAGGCTGCGGGCCGCCTCTGGTTCTCGAAAGCGGACCTCGGATTTGGCAGGGTGAACGTTAACGTCCACCCGTTCAGGATCGCAGATCAAATTCAAAACTGCTGCCGGATAGCGGTCACGCGACAACACGTCCAGGTAAGCCACCCGCAGTGCGCCAATCAGCACACGGTCCATTACCGGACGACCATTCACAAACAGGAATTGCTGCACCGAGGAGCCACGCGAATAGGTCGGCAGCGCGGCATAGCCGGACAGCCGCAGCCCTTCACGCTCCACATCAATCCGCAGGGCGTTGGCGGTGAAATCCGCTCCCAATATCCGCGACAGCCGCCGCTGTAAAGCATCGAAGAAATCGCCATTTTCGGGGTCAAGCCGCAGGATACTGCGCGCAGTTTCCCCGTCGTTGACCTCATTCAAAGAAAATCCGACATGCGGCTCTGCCATCGCCAGCCGCCGCACCACATCGGCTATCGCCCCGGCTTCCGCCCGATCAGTCCGCAGGAACTTCAGCCGCGCCGGCGTGGCGTAGAACAGGTCGCGCAGGTCCACCACTGTACCCTGCGCAGCACCGACCGGACGCACCACGCCGAGCCGCCCACCTGTGACCGCAAGACTTGCCCCCTCGGCCCCCTGCATTCGCGACGTCAGCGTCAGCCGACCGACCGACCCAAGGCTGGCCAATGCCTCACCCCGAAAGCCAAACGAACGAATGTTCAGTAAGTCCGCCCCGTCAATCTTCGAGGTTGCGTGCCGCGCCACCGCCATCGGCAAATCGTCCGCCGTCATACCGCAGCCATCATCCGTCACCCGGATCAGCAGCTTGCCACCAGCGGCATAGTCCACCGATACCCGCCGCGCCCCGGCGTCCAGTGCGTTCTCGACCAGTTCCTTGACAGCAGAAGCCGGACGTTCCACCACCTCACCCGCCGCGATACGGTTTATTGCGGCTTCATCCAACATCCGGATCGGACGCGCTATATGGGGGGCCATCAGGTTCATTCCACCAGTTCTAGCAGTTCCGGCCCCCACAGGCCACAGATTCTCTCAATCGGTGGATTTCACACCGACCGCATCGCCCACCACGATGAACGTCAGCTTTTCAGGCGTCAGCAACGACTTCGCAACCCGGTTCACATCCTCCAGCGTCACGGCCTGAACCTTGGCATTGCGCACCGCCGGGTAATCTGACGGCAGGCCCAAGGTCTGCATTCCCACCAGAATCGAGGCAATCCGCCCATTACCATCAAACCGCAGCGGATAGGCGCCGGTCAGATAGGTCTTGGTGTTGTCCAACTCTTTCTGCGTCACGCCATGGGCTGCCACGTCGGACCAGACATCCTTGATCACCTGCATCGCCTCGGCCGCCTTGTCGTTGGCGGTGGCAAGGCTGCCCTCCAGAATTTCGGCGTGGTCGTAGGCGGCCAGCCCGGTATCAATGCCGTAAGTCAGGCCGCGTTGTTCGCGGACCTGATCCATCAGGCGCGAGGAAAAGCCGTTGCCACCGACAATCTCATTAAGGATGGTTGCTGCGAAATAGTCCTTGTCCGCGAACTTCACGCCGCCCTGATAGAAGGTGATAGCGCTTTGCGGGCCGGGGAAACTTTGCTGAATGACGCCCCCTTTGACCGTCAAAGCCACGTCTGCGGGTTGCGCCGCCCCCTTGGCAGGCAAATCGCCCAGCAACTTGTCCAGCAGAACGCCCAGATCCGCCGCCGAGATATCGCCAGCCGCCGCCACATAGATCCGGTCGCGCGCCAACGCCGCGTGATAGGCGTCCAGAATATCCTGTCTTGTCAGGGCCTTGACGCTGGCGTCCGTCCCATCACCGACCGTCCCATAGGGGTGGTCACCAAACGCCGTCTTGCGCAGAATCTCGCCGCCAATCGCCGCCGGGTCCTTGGCGTTGGAAGCGATGTTCTGCAAGACCTGCCCCCGCACCCGTTCCACCGCCGAATCGTCAAAGCGTGGCTGGGTCACCGCTTGATGCAACAGGTCCATCGCCTTGTCGCGGTTCTCGGTCAGGAACTTGGCCGAGACATCAACACCGTCTTCATCGCTGCCAAAGTTGAACTCTGCCGCCAGACCATCGCGGGCGGCAGCAAACCCCTGACTGTCCAGATCGCCGGCGCCCTCTTCGATCAGTGCGGTCATCAGGTTGACCGCACCGCGCTTGCCGGGCCCATCAAGCGAGGTGCCGCCGGCAAACCGGATGTCCAGCGCCGTGAAGGGAATGTCGTGATTCTCCACCAACCAGGCCTTGATCCCGCCCGGAGAGGTCACTTCCTGAATCTTGATCTCGGCCACCGCAGGCATTGCCAGCGCCACAAAGGCCAGAACCGCCAGAACCTTGGTTTTCAATAGCATATTCATTGCGCGGCCTCCTTTGCCGTCAGCCAGCCGGTCACGGCATGGTGGCGGTCCAGTACCTTCTTCGCTTCTGCCATCACCTCTTCCGGAGTGACCGCCTGCAAGGCATCCGGCCAATCCTGCACATCCTGCACAGTCAACCCCGACGCCAATGCCATCCCGTAGCGGTGCGCCAACCCTTGCGTGTTGTCGCGGCTGTAAACCTGTTCCGCCTTCACTTGCGCCTTGATGCGGGTAAATTCGCCCGGGTCCACGCCGTCTTTCAGGAACTTGGCCACAACCCCGTCCATATCCTTTTCCAGATCGCCCAAACTGACACCATCGGCAGGCACCGCCACCAAAGCAAAGGTCGTCGGGTCCATCGACACGCCATCATAAGAAACCGAAGTATAGGTTGCCACCTTTTGGTCAAACTCCAGCGCCCGCGCCAGAACCGAGGTCGCCCGGCTGCCGCCCAAAAGCTGCGCCAGCATTGTCAGGGCAGCGGCTTCCTTCTGATCCCCTGGGTTGCGCTCTGGTGCCAGATAGCTGCGCACGACATAGGCCTGCGCCACACGCGGGTCAGACAGCACCATCCGCCGTTCGGCCAGTTGCGGCGGTTCAGTCGGGCGGACACGCGGGTGGATCTTGTCCGAGGGCGGGATCGGTCCATAGTATTTCTTGGCCAAAGCCAGCACGTCATCCGGCTTCACATCGCCCGCTACGATCAGAATGGCATTGTTGGGGGCGTAATTGGCTTGGTAGAAATTCAAGGCATCCTGCCTTGTCAATTGCTCCATCTCATGCCGCCAGCCGATCACCGGAATGCCGTAAGGATGGTTCAGATACTGCGCCGCAGACATCTGCTCGGTCAGCAGAGCGCCGGGGTCGCTGTCGGTCCGCTCATTGCGTTCGTCAAGGATGACCTGCAGTTCGGTAGCCACGTCCTTTTCCGTCAGGTTCAGGTTGTGCATCCGGTCGGATTCCAGCTTCATAACCAGATCAAGCCGGTCGGCGGCAACGCGCTGGAAGTAGGCGGTGTAATCCTGCGTGGTAAAGGCGTTGTCCGACCCGCCCTGGGCTGCGACAATCTTCGACAGATCGCCGGGGGCCACCGCTTTCGTGCCCTGAAACATCAAATGCTCCAAAAAATGCGCGATACCGGAATGCCCCGGCGATTCGTCCGCCGCCCCGATCTTGTACCACACCATATGCACCACCACGGGCGCCCGATGATCTTCGATCACCACCACATCCATGCCGTTGTCCAGCTTGAAGGTGCTGACCGTGTCGGCCACCGCCGTCCCCGACATGACAACAAAAGCCAGTGCCACGCGGCACCATATCCTGAAACCGAATTCTGGTCGCATTGCGTCCTCCTGCCTTGCGGTCAAGCTAGCGGCACGGTGGCCACGCGCAACCCCCCGCCACGCGCTTGTGACAGTCCGAGAGCCGGCTTGCGAGGTTACTTGATGCCCTTGGGCGGGGCCGAGGGCGTACGGGCACCCACCGCCCGCCATTTGGCAAGCTCGGCATATTCGTCCAGCCACATGGCACGGTAAGCGCTGAAATAGGTGGTCAGGCCGAAGGCACGCTCCAGCAGCTTGCCGGGATGCTTCTTGCGGAAGGCCAGATCGTCAGCCGCCAAAGACTGCCGGATGCCCGTCGTCAGACCGTTGCGGCTGGCATAGGCGACAAGCCCCGAATCCGCCGCCGGAACACCGCCCGATCCACGCACCTTGCCGCCCAGCGCCACCACGGCATCATCCATCGGGTGCTGATCGGTCAGGTTTGCCCCCCCCGGCGTCGGATCGGGCAACGCCGTCAGGTCCGGCGGGATCGTCAGCGCTTTGGGCGGCAGAATCGAAAATTCATCCGGCCCATCGGTGCCCGAATGCAGGTTCATCAAATGCGGCGTGCCTTTGCCCCCACCGCAAGCCGCAAGCGCCATCAGCGCCACGCCCGCCCCCGCGAGAACCATCCGTGCCTTCCGCATTCCGCCCGACCCTTGCCCCAACTCTTGCGCCGTATTTTGCCTGTCTTACCGCATCGAATGCTTCACGTCACGGGGTCTTTGCTATTGACGCCTCTTCACCGGCTTATCGGTTGACTTGCCACCCGCGAAGTTGGTGAACAAAACCAGCCCCACCGCGCCAAGGAAAATCGCCACATCCGCCACGTTGAAGGCAAAAGGGTTGTCGATGCCGCAGCACGACATGTTCAGGAAATCCGCCACCGCGCCATATATCAGCCGGTCAATCACATTCCCCGCTGCGCCGCCAATCAGCAGCCCCGCCGCCACTTCCGCCCAAAACCCCGACTTTTCGCGCCAGACCCAAACCCACACCCAGGCGCTGATCACCACCGCCACGCCAATCAGCACTACCCGCGCCATCGCGGAATCCTGTGCCAGCAGACCAAAGTTCATCCCGTAATTCCACGCCATCCGGAACACCAGAAACGGCGACCACACGTCAATCTCGCCCCGGTTGGCCAGATCAAGCCCGAAGACCACCGCAAGCTTGGTCAACTGGTCCAGCACCAGCACCGCCAAAGCCACCAGGGGGATCAACCAGCGCCCCATCCTAGTGCCGGAAATGCCGCTGGCCGGTGAACACCATCGCCAGCCCCGCCGCATCCGCCGCCGCAATCACCGCCGCGTCGTTCATTGACCCGCCCGGCTGAATGACCGCCGTAGCCCCCGCCTCTGCCGCCGTCAGCAGCCCATCCGGGAACGGAAAGAACGCATCCGAGGCGACCACAGACCCAACGGTGGGCGAGGCTGAAAGCCCCAAAGCCTCGGCCATATCGCCAGCCTTGCGTGCTGCAATCCGCGTCGAATCTACCCGGCTCATCTGCCCCGCGCCAATGCCAACGGTCGCCGCATCCTTGACGTAAACGATTGCGTTAGATTTTACATGCTTGGCGACCTTCCACGCAAACAGCAAATCCGCCATCTCCGCCGCAGTCGGCGCCCGTTTGCTTACCACCTTCAAATCCACCGCCGCCAGCATAGCAAAATCCCGGTCCTGCACCAGTATCCCGCCTGCCACCTGCTTGAACGCCAGCCCCGGCGCCTTCGCATCCGGCAAGCCCGCTGTCGTCAGCAGCCGCAAATTCTTCTTGCCCGCAAAGATCGCCTTGGCCTCATCCGAGGCTCCAGGCGCTATCACCACCTCGGTGAAAATCTTGACAATCTCTTCCGCCGTCTCAGCATCCAGCGCCATGTTCAACGCCACGATCCCGCCGAAGGCCGAGGTCTGGTCGCACTGATATGCCCGCAGGTACGCCTCCTTCAGCGTCCCACCCTTGCCCACGCCGCAAGGATTGGCGTGCTTGATGATGGCAACCGAAGGCCCCTCGTCAGCAAACTCAGCCACCAGTTCAAACGCCGCATCGGTGTCGTTGATGTTGTTGTAAGACAGTTCCTTGCCCTGCCACTGCCGCGCCGTAGCCACGCCCGGCCGGTTCGTGCCATCGGTGTAAAACGCCGCCTTCTGGTGCGGATTCTCGCCATAGCGCATGCCTTGCGCAAACTTGCCCGCAAAAGACCGGTTGCGCGGGAAATGCTCGCCAAATTCCGCCGCCATCCAGCCCGACACCGCCGCATCATAGGCCGCAGTCTTCGAATAGGCCGTCAAAGCCATCTTCTGCCGGAACGCCAAAGTCGTCGCCCCGTCATGCGCCTTCAACTGTTCAACCAAAGCGCCATAGTCAGACGGGTCGGTGATGACCGTGACAAACTTGTGGTTCTTGGATGCCGCTCTGATCATCGCCGGCCCGCCGATGTCGATATTTTCGATGCAGGTCGCGTGATCCGCACCCTTCGCCACCGTCTCCTCGAAGGGATACAAATTGACGATCAGCAGATCAATCGGCTCTATCCCATGCGCCGCCATCGCCAGCAGATGCTCGTC
The DNA here is from genome assembly GCA_043721775.1 of Rhodobacterales bacterium. GTDB lineage: Bacteria > Pseudomonadota > Alphaproteobacteria > Rhodobacterales > Rhodobacteraceae > Stagnihabitans. Next base: position 15,916 of record JAYSQA010000068.1, on the reverse strand, counting down.
ATCATCGCGCAGCGCCAAAAGCGCCCCGTGAATATTGGGGTGCAGCGTCTTCACCCGCCCATCCATCATTTCCGGAAAGCCCGTCACCTCGGCCACATCGCGCACCCGCAAGCCTGCGGCCCGCAGCATGTTCGCCGTACCGCCAGTCGAGATCAGCTCTACCCCGAACCCGGCCAAGGCCCTTGTCAGTTCAATCAGCCCGAATTTATCCGAAACCGAAATCAGCGCACGTCCGATCGGGACGAGATTTGGCATGGCAAGCACCTCGCAACATGTCAGATCTGGCTGGCGGGGTCCTCCCGCTCCAGATCGCGGATGGCTAGCGGGGTATCCTGCGCCTTGGCCAAGGTCCAGCCCAGCTGCGTGTCGAAATCCCGTGCGTGACCTGAAAGCACGATTTGCAGGCTTTCGCGTGGGTGCAACTTGGTCTTTTCCAGATAAATAGACGTCACAAGTGTCAACTTCGCCGTTCCGTCATGGCGAAAAACCCAGATCTCTCCGCTTTTCAGCGCCAGCGAGACTGCGGCCCCGCCCATATCAAGTCGCGTATCCACATCGGGGTGAATGTGAAAACGCACCGCAAATTTGACGCCCTGCTGACGACTCGCCACCAGCACCTTTTCAAACCGCCGCTTTTCTGCGGTCGAAATCGCCGCAATCCTGTCGCTACCCGTCAGGTGCCGGCCATCCTGCGTCAGCATCAAATCGCGCACATGGCTAAGGCCATGCGTCGCCGACCAGCCATTCTGCGCCAGATGCACACCCGCACCATTTTCGCCCGGCACGACACGCAGCGTTGTCACCTCAGCCCGCTCGACAAAGGCACCCTCACCGCCCGGCCCCAGCCGCGACGACGAAAACCCCTCGATAGCAAGTGTGGAATGTGACCCCGTCGCCCGCCCCGCCTGCCGCCACTCCGCCCCGAACGCCATGCCAGACCCACAAGACACCACCACCGGCCGCCGCCCCGAGGTCAACTCGAACGCGTTGGTCGAGGCATGGGCCAGCGCCCCCGATGGCGGCGGGCTGGCATCCAGCACCACAGTCGTGCGCCCGCCGGTCAGCCGTGCAAAGCCCATCGCCATCCCCGCCGGGTGTGCTGCCTTGATCCCCGCATTGGCCAACGCTGAATCCAGCCGCCCTTCCGCCCCGCGTCCCCCGCCATGAAACCGCGCAAGGCCGCCATCCGCGTGCCGCAAAGACCGCAGGACCGGCGCCACCCGCTCCATCGCCGCGAAATGTGGCGGTGAGGCCATGCGCCCCGCCTCTGCCAGCGTTTGCGCACCCCATGTCAGCAGGGTAAACACCTCCAGCAACTCTTCAGGGTTGCGGCTGGAAATGCCGCCGCCCATGTCGATTTCTGCGTCCAGTTCAGCACCCAGCGCCTTTACCGCCGCATCGACATGGCCTGACATGCCCTGCAAAACCAGACTGGCCACGATGATTCCCGTCAGCGCTTCGATCCGCGCCAATCCGGGCGCCGCCATCTGCCAGCGTTGTGCCAGAAAATGCACCTGCATCGACAGGCTGCCCAAAAGCGCCACCTGGCCCGCAGCATCGCCCCCTTCCAGCAGCATCGGTGCATGGTTGATCCAGCGGATCAGCCGCCGCCCGATCAGGTCGGGTTGCCAGCCCGGCCCCTTGCCCTTGCCGAAGCGGGCGATCCAGTCAAAGGCCCAAGCCTGCGCCCGCTCTTTTGCCTTCGTGTCGCCCAAGGCCGCAAGGTCATCCAGCCACGCAAACCCATGTACTTCGACCCGCTGGCCCCAATCTGGAAACGGCACATCCCATATTGCCACCCCGGGGCTTTCCACCACCGCAGCGCCCGAGGTGAAATTCCCCGCCACCAGTTGCTTGCCACGGGCGTAAAGCCCGATGGTCCGCGGTTCTGGCTGGTTGATGAACCCCATCGCGACACGCGCCCTCTGCGCCGTCCGAAAGGCCCGCCATAGCGAAAGCCTGTCCCGCCAGCCCCCCGATGCGCGCTGCTGTAGGTCGCCGTCAGCCATCCTGCCCTGCCCTGCCCTAAGCCCGCTTGCGGAGCCTTCAAGGCGAACCATAGCGAATGCCCCCTGCCCTGTCACCGGTGACGGGGGGCATTGGCAAATTCAGGCGGTGTGGTCGATCCGCTCCATATATTGGGCAAGTGTCTTCACCTGTCCCAACCATTTAGAGTACAGCTTCGGGTCATTCGGCGCGGGATGCACACCGGGTTCAATATCCCCCGCCAGCAGCGATTCCACCGCAAATGACACCGGGGTCGACACCAGCCGCGCCATCGCTGTACCCTTGGCATCGCCCCAGGCATCCATCGCCCAGGTCTCATGGAACATGATCTTGCCGCCCTGCTCGGCCTTCAAGGACACAAACAGAATGACGCGGTCCGGCTCGCCCGGCGCATAAGAGTTCTCGCGCACGAACTCTGCCGCCATCTCGGCCAGCCTTGCATCGCCTTCCGGCCCGGACAGCGTTTCAATCTCGCGAAACACCGGCGTCCAGGCCGCTTCCCAGCCATTCAGCCGGATCGTGCCCCGGACGAAATCCTTGACCTTCCAGGCCGGATCAAAGTTGTAATCCTCCATGAAAGGATAGGAATCCCGGTTCGGATAAACCTCAAAGCTTTCCGGGTGCGGCAGCGGCGCGTCATAGCTGGTGATCGCGTCCCAAGGCCGTGCGACCTTGAACTCCTCAAAGTTCTTCAAACTGCGCGAGGGCGAACGCAAAGCCTTCAAGACCCCTAAAGGCGCCCACGAAAACTTGTAGCGGAATGGGTTCGGGATCTTCGGAACGCCGCCACAGTAAGACACGAACGACAGCACGTTCCTCGGATCATAGCCTTTGCTGACCCGATACCGTGCCACCAGATCATGCGCCATCAAATGGTCAATCCCCGGATCAAGCCCGCATTCATTGATGGAAATCAGTCCTTTGGCCTTGAAGTCAGCGTCCAGCGCCCGCATCTCTGGCGAAATGTAAGACGAGCTGACAAAGCTCGCCCCCTTGGCAAGGCAGGCCTTGGCTATCGGCACATGATGCTCCACCGTCAGCATCGAAATCGCCACATCGCCGGGCTGCAAAGCCGCCGTCAAAGCCTCCAGCGAATAGGCCCGGATGTCGCTGGTGATATCGCCCACCGCCTCCACTGCCTTCTCAACCGTGCGGTTCCACACCACCACGGGCAAGCCCGCCGCAATCAAGCGCCGCAATCCCGGAGCTGAAGACAGCCCCGTCCCACACCAATGTATCGTCATAGTGTCCTCCTCAGACAGTCTCGATATGGCGGTGATAGTCCGCCTTGGCCCGACCCCAGACGCCTTGGCCCAACTGGCCCAACGTCAAGAGCGAGGGCAACAGTTGCGCCGCATAGTCCTGCGAAGACTCCACCGGCATCAGCGAGGGCAGGTTGTCAATCGCCGTCACATCCAGCGGCGGATTCTCGGCCACGCGCAGTGCAGGCGCATCCCAATCCGTCGCCCGGTCATAAACCTTGATCGGTGAGAAGTCCGAGGTCGGATCGCAGGCAATATCCCCGATCACCGTCAACTTCCGCGCCTCAGTCTTGGCACTGGCAGGCACAAAAACCGGACACCCCGGCCTTGCGAGGATGCAATTCAGGAAGATCTCATGCTGCAAAACCTCCGGGAACGGTCCGCCCGAGGCGGTCTCGGCCATATCCCACTTCGTGACACCGCAGCCCAAGGCCAGCAGCAAATCCGCAGCCCCGGTGCCCACCCGCCCCAAAGCCCCGATGATCAGCGCATTCGGCCGGGAAAGCCCCGCCAACTCCCCGCCCAGATTGGCCAGCAACTCTGCCTTGGCCGCATAAACCGCCACCGGCCCGGCAATCCCGCCACGCGCTTGGGCCGCCCAGCACTTCAAGCTGACAGCCGCCCCCGCGTACCCCGCCCAATAGCCAAACGCCGCCACCCGGCGGCCATCTTCACCCACCAGATACTCCAGATCGTAAAGCGTACCGCCCCCCGCCTTGAAGCGCTGAAGCAACACCCGCCCCGCAGGCTGGCCCTTGTAGGCATGGCCAAACATGATGTGCCGATGCGTCAGCGGTGTGCCATCCTCGGGCAACTCCTTCAGCCCAAAGATGATCGCGTCCGGCGGAGCAAACGGCCAGGAATTCTCTTCAACAATCTCGCACCCAGCCCGTAGATAGCCATCAATCCCAATTGCCCGCACATGGCTTTCCTCAACGGAAACCCTGATCCCCGCCTTCACCAAAGCGGCAACACCTTCCGGCGTCAGCCCAACCCGCTCTTCATGCGGCCGCTGCTCAGCCCTGACCCAAAGATGCACCATGACACGCCCCCATTTTGTCCTCTCCATAGCAGACCGCCCGCGCCATAACACCCCCCCGGGAACATGGGCCAACGGCCCATCCTACCGAACGTATCGTAAGGTAGGATGGGCCGTTGGCCCATGCTGCGCCGTCACCGAACGTTGCGTTGGTCCAGCCCCCACCGTCCCGCGTGTCGGTACAGATGCCATACGGATATCCGACACAGAACCGAAGGATGCCATACGGCAAAAATCCCCGTATCTTCACTCCTTGACCCGACCAATCCCCCTGATTCGGGAAAACCTCACGGCATCACCTCGAACTTGTCCACATCCACCATCCCATGATCGGTGATCTTCAGATGCGGAATGACCGGCAGGCACAGGAACGCCAATTGCAGGAACGGCTCCTCCAAGGTTACCCCAAGTGAGGCCGCAGCCGCCCGCAGCTTCACCAGGTCGGCCCGGACCTCATCAAAGCTGCCCAAACTCATCAAACCCGCCACGGGAAGCGAAATCTCAGCCAGAACCTGGCCGCCTTCAACCACCACAAACCCGCCCTCAATCTCGCCCAACCTGTTGGCCGCCAACGCCATATCATCGTAATCTGTCCCCACCACCGCGATGTTGTGATGGTCATGGCAAACGGTCGAGCCGATCGCCCCACGTGCCAACCCAAACCCTTTCACGAACCCGGTCGCGAGGTTCCCATTCACCCCATGACGCTCCAAAACTGCAATCTTCACCAGATCCCGCCCGATATCCGGCCGCTTGTCGCCGTCCACCGGCGGGATCTGATAGGTCAGATGCTGGGTGATAATCTTCCCCGGAATGACCCCAATCACCGAAGTCTCAACCCGGTTTCCCCCGGTACGGAATTGATTTCCCACAACTTTCGGTGCCTTCACCGAATGCCTTGCGACCGGCTCCACCGTTTCCCGCGCCGCAAAAGCCGCGTCCGTCACCCTTACCCCCCGCGCAAAAACCGCGTCCACCTTGCAGGTCTCAAGCCCATCAATCACCGCAATATCCGCCCGCTTTCCGGGCGCAATCAGCCCCCGATCTTTCAGCCCGAACGCCTCTGCTGCCGAGAGGCTTGCCGCCCGATAGACCGCCAAAGGCGATGCCCCCAATGCTATCGCCTTCCGTATGATGTAGTCTATGTGCCCATGCTCCCCAATATCCAGTGGGTTGCGGTCATCGGTACAAAAGCACAGATACGGCGCTTGCCGCTCGGTCAACAGCCCGACCAGCGCCGCCAGGTCCTTGGAGACCGACCCCTCCCGGATCAAAACCCGCATCCCCTTGCGCAGCTTTTCCAGCCCCTCCACGTATGACGTCGCCTCATGCTCCGTCCGAATACCTGCCGCGATATAGCCGTTCAGATCCTTCCCCGACAGCAGCGGAGCGTGGCCGTCAATGTGCCGCCCCGCAAAGGCCTCCAGCTTGGCCATACACCCAGGGTCCTGCCCTAACACCCCGGGATAATTCATGAATTCCGCCAACCCGATCACCCTCGGATGATCCATCAAGGGCGCAATATCGGCAGCCGCCAGCCGCGCCCCCGTCGTCTCCATATGGGTCGAGGGCACGCAACTCGACAGGTTCACCCGCAAATCCATCAGCAATTTGGGGGCTGCATCAAGGAAATACTGAATCCCCACCAACCCGCAGACATTGGCAATCTCATGCGGGTCACAGATCGCAGTCGTCACCCCATGCGGCGTGACACAGCGGTCAAACTCAAAAGGCGTCACTAGCGAGGATTCAATATGCAGATGGGTATCAATGAACCCAGGCACCAGAATCTTCCCTGTAAAATCAATCTCTTCCCGCCCTGCGTAGTCACCGAACACCCCGACAATCGTATCGCCGCAAATTGCTACATCGGTGGCCACCAACTCCCCGATGATCAAATCCAGCACCCTCGCCCCCTTCAAAACCAGGTCGGCGGGCACAAGGCCACGGCCCTGTTCGATGCGGGCGGACAGGGGGGCCGTGGGGCGAAGTTGGGTCATGGCAGTCTCCTTTTTTGGCAGGAAAGCGCGAAAAGCCCTGCGGCAGCAAGGCGGATTTGGCCTTGTAGCAAGCCTGCAAGGATGGTCAGGTGTCGCAATGCGTGACATCGAGGACCAACCCTTCTCGCGCCCGTTGCGGGGTATCCTGTTGAAACTGGCCTCGGTGCTGGTCTTCATCGTCATGCAATCGCTGATCAAGGCGGCCAGGGTGCCAGCCGGTGAGGCCGTGTTTTTCCGTTCCGCCTTCGCCGTTCCGGTTATCGTGGTCTGGTTGGCGATGCAGGGCCATCTGGCGACAGGTTTCCATGCAAAACAACCGCTTGGCCACTTCTGGCGCGGGCTGATGGGCACCACGGCGATGGGTTTGGGCTTTGCGGGCCTGTCCTACCTGCCCCTGCCAGAGGTGACGGCAATCAGCTATGCCTCGCCTCTGATGGTGGTCGTCCTTGCGGCGATGTTTTTGGGCGAGGAAGTTCGGCTGTTCCGCCTTGCCGCCGTAGCACTTGGTCTTGTTGGTGTGCTCATCGTGTTAAGCCCCCGCCTGTCGATCGGAGCCACCGCCACGTCGAAAGAAGCCTTCGGTGCCATGGTCGTGCTGGGTGGCGCGGTGTTCGCAGCCTTGGCGCAGGTGTTCGTCCGCAAACTGGTGCTGATCGAATCGACCACCGCGATTGTGTTTTACTTTTCCTTAACCGCCACGGTGTTATCTTTGCTGACCATTCCCTTCGGCTGGGTCTGGCCTTCAAGGTTTGCGGTGGCCTGCCTGATCGGCGCGGGCGTTTTGGGCGGCATGGGTCAAATTCTTCTGACCTCCAGCTACCGCGAGGCTGATGCCTCGCTGGTGGCGCCCTTCGACTACGCTTCGATGATCTTCTCGCTGGGGATCGGTTTCTTTGTCTTTGGCGAGGTGCCAACCTGGACCATGCTGACCGGAGCCGCCTTGGTGGTCACAGCGGGCATTTTGATCATCTGGCGCGAAAGGTATCTGGGGCTAGAGCGGGCCAAGGCCTCTAACGCCCTGACATCCAACGCTTAACCCCAACGCACCCTAGTTTCAGCGCACCTGGTTCCAGCGCCCCTGGTTCCAGCGCACCCTAGTTCCAGCGCACCGTGATATCCGCCTGACGAGAGCCGTGGATGACACGGCGAATGTTCGGCATGTCGTTGCCATCAATCCACGCGCGGGCAGCCTCGGATGTCTTGCCATAAAACGCCCAGCGGTCCAGCAAGCGGCGGTCAAGCTCGGCTTCCGGCACGTCGATGAACACGGTCAGATCAAAGTACTCGCCAAGGTCAACCCAAGGAGTTTCGTTCAGTAACAGATAGTTGCCCTCGGTCACCAGAATGCGGTGGTCTTTGGTAACCAGATCAGCCGAGCCGCGCGACAATTCCAGCGAACGGTCAAACACCGGAATAGCCACCTCGTCCTCGTCTTGCAAACGCGACAGAAGGTGGCGGTAGCCTGCCACGTCAAACGTCTCTGGCGCGCCCTTGCGGCTGCGCATCCCACGGGCGGTCAGGATGGCGTCGTCGAAGTGAAAGCCATCCATCGGCACCACGCGGGCATCCGCACCCAAAGCCTCTACCACAGCATCAGCCAGGGTAGATTTGCCCGCACCGGGGGGGCCTGCAAGGGCGGCGATGAACCGCCCCTCCAGATCCTCCGCCTTGCGGCGGATTTCTTCGGCGAGCATGGCGGGGGTCATGCGGCCTCGTTCAGATCGTCGGGCAGCTTGGCACCGGTCATATAGGCCACAGCGTCCGACATCGAGTGCCGCTTGGGGTCAATCACGCACAGACGACGGCCCAGACGGTGCACGTGAACGCGGTCGCAGACCTCGAACACATGGGGCATGTTGTGCGAAATCAGGATGATCGGAATGCCACGGTCGCGCACGTCCTTGATCAGGTCCAGCACGCGGCGGCTTTCCTTGACGCCCAAGGCTGCCGTCGGTTCGTCAAGGATCACCACTTTGGAGCCGAAGGCCGCAGCCCGCGCCACCGCCACACCCTGCCGCTGACCGCCCGACAAAGTTTCAACCGCCTGGTCGATGTTCTGGATGGTCATCAGGCCCAGTTCCGACAGTTTGGCACGGGCGAATTCGCTCATCCGGGCGCGGTCGGTCATCCGCAGGACGGACCCCAGAAAGCCCGGCTTGCGCCATTCGCGGCCCAGAAACATGTTGTCGGCAATCGACAAGGCGGGCGACATGGCAAGGTTCTGGTACACGGTTTCGATGCCCACAGCGCGGGCATCATCCGGGCGGCGGAAGTGAACTGCCTTGCCCTCAAGTTCAATCGAGCCGTGGTCGGGGGTGACTGCCCCCGACAACGCCTTGATCATGGTAGATTTTCCTGCGCCGTTGTCGCCGATCACACCAAGGATCTCACCCGGATAAAGGTCGAAATCACAGCCGTTCATTGCGACCACGGTGCCGTAACGCTTCATCAGGCCGCGCGCTTTGATGATGGGTTGCATATCAGGATGCGTCACTTCGAAGCCCTCCGCAGATATTGATCCAAGGCAACAGCGATGATGACAAGGCAGCCGGTGGCGAAGGTTTGCCAGTAGCTGTCGACACCCGCCAAAGCCAAACCGGTGATGAAAACGCCCACGATGATCGCACCAAGGACCGAACCCACGATCGAGCCACGCCCGCCGAACAACGAGGTGCCGCCGATCACCGTAGCCGTGATACTGTCAAGATTGATCGTCTCGAACCCGATCGGAGTAATCGACCCAACCCGGCCAACCGAAACCCACGCGGCGAAACCGCAGATCAAACCGGCGACGCCGTAAACCGAGATGATGGTCTTGTCGACAGCGATACCCGACAGCATTGCGGCCTCGGCATCATCGCCCAAAGCGTGCACGTGACGGCCCCAAGCGGTGCGGTTCAGCACGTACCAAGCGACAAACGCCACCAAAACCAGCGTGATCATGCCGTAAGTGATCACGGCGGCACCGATCTGGAACCGCTCGCCAAAGAACAGCAAGTCAGGAGCCTTGGCCTCGATATCCACGTTGCGGATGGATTCCGAATGGGAATAGGCCAGTTTCAGCGCCCGGAAGATCGACAGCGTGCCCAAGGTCACGATGAAGGGCGGAAGCTTCATCTTGGCAACCAGAACGCCGTTGAACAGGCCCATCACCGTGCCAGTTGCAATCCCGATCATGATCGAGATCGAGACCGGCCATTCGTGATTGACCGCAAGGTTGCCCATGACGAGCGAGGACAGAACAAGGATTTCTCCTACCGACAGGTCGATGCCTGCGGTCAGGATGACAACGGTTTGCGCAAGTGCGACAAAGCCCGTCACAGTCACTTGTTGCAGAACGGTGGTCAGGGCACCCATGCCCAGGAAGCGCGGGGCGACGATGCCGAATCCCAGCACCGAGATGATCAGCACCAAGGCTGGGATCATCGTCGGATTATCGCGCAGAAAACCACGCGCCTTGGAGAACGCCGTCTTGTCGTCGCGGTCAAACTGAGCAACCGTCTTGTCGGCCGCATCAAGCTTGGCTTCAAAATCGGAAATCGTCTTGGTCGGTGTGTCTGGATTGCTCATCGCTGCGGATGCTCCCCCGTCAGAGCCGCCCGGGTTTGAGTACCCGGTATGAAGAAGGGCGAGAGTAACCTCGCCCTTCAGTTAATCAAGTCAGATGTTAGACCGTATCAGCCCCAGCAAAGCTCGGTGCCCTTGGTGGAGTCGATCGACTCGACGCCGGCAGCCGGCTTGTCGGTGACCAGGTTGACGCCCGTGTTGAAGAACGTCAGGCCGTCGGTTGCCGAAGGTTTGGTGCCGTCTTTGGCGAAAGCGATGATCGCTTCGATGCCTTTGGACGCCATCAGCAGCGGGTATTGCTGCGAGGTGGCGCCGATGACGCCAGCCTTCACGTTGGCAACGCCGGGGCAGCCGCCGTCAACCGAAACGATCAGAGCGGTCTTGCCAGCAGCTTTCAAAGCCTGGAAAGCGCCTTCAGCAGCCGGTTCGTTGATCGTGTAAACGACGTTGATATCCGGGTCTTTGGCCAGCAGGGTTTCCATGGCCTTCTGGCCGCCCTCGGGGTTCGCATCAGACTGTTCGTGACCGATGACGCGAGCGTCCTTTTCCGAACCCATGACGGTCAGATCCGGAACTTCGATGCCGAAGCCCTTGAGGAACCCGGTGTCACGGGCCACGTCAACCGAGATGTTGTCGTGGTTGATGTCAAGCATGGCAATCTTGGCGGTTGCAGCGCCGTCGCCCATCGTGGCTTTGGCCCATGCACCGATCAGGGTGCCAGCCTGGAAGTTGTCGGTCGCGAAGGTCATGTCCTGTGCGTCTTTGTCAGCAAGGGGGGTGTCCAGGGCGATAACCAGGATGCCAGCAGCGCGGGCAGCCTTCAAAGCCGGCCCGACCGAGTCGTTCGAGGGCGTGATCAGGATACCCTTGGCGCCCGAAGCGACACAGTTCTCGATGGCGGTGATCTGCGGAGCAGCGTCGCCGTCTTTTTCGCCAGCGAAGGCCTGGAAGTCGAGGCCAGCGGCCTTGGCAGCAGCCTCGGCGCCTTCCTTCATTTTCACGAAGAAGGGGTTGGTGTTGTTTTTGGTGATCAGGCAAGCCAGATCAGCAGCAGAAGCGGAACCGGCTGCAAGTGCCAGCGCAGCGGCGCCGATAAGGGCGGCAGCTTTGAACTTCATTGGTAGTCCTCCCAAGGAAAGGGGAATGTTTCCCCCGATGTAAACTTTGTCGTCCGGTTTCAGGTTGGCGGCGTGACGTCGATCCCCGATCCTGACGATGCCGGGGAGATAAACTGATTCCCAAAGCTGCGTCAAGATAAATAAATCAGTGTGATTTATTATTGACAGAGCCGGTTTTCCCGCCGAAAGTCCCCGGGTCTCGCGGCGTCGCGGGCCACCCCATTATACACTGGTGACGACGATGCTGATCGGTATTCCTGCTATTCTTGGCCCTGACCTGCTGTTCACGCTGCGGTCGATGGGCCATGGCGACGAGATCGCCCTGGTGGATGCCAACTATCCCGCTCAGGAACATGCCCGCCGTCTGGTGCGCGCCGATGGCCATGGCATGATGGCGATGCTTGAGGCGATCCTGGCCGTGATGCCGCTGGACCGCGCCGTGCCGGAGGCGATCTTCCGCGCAGCACTGAACAATGATCCGGCGCAGTCAGGCCCGTTCCACGTGGCCGTCGATCAGACCTTCGGGCGTCTGGCCCCGGGGTACAAGATAACTCCGTTGCAAGGGGCTGACCTTTATCCACGCATCCGTGCGGCGCATACCATTGTTGCGACATCTGAAACCGCCTTCTTTGCGAATGTGATCTTGCGCAAGGGTGTGATTGGGGCTGATGGCTGTCCGGTATGATCCGGGCTGTGGGAATTTGACGGCAGGATGATGCAACTTCAGCAGGAGATCCCCAGCGAACGGACGGTGGTTGAGGCTGGCGCGCCACGCGGCACCAATCAGGCCGGCATGCGCGACTATAACGAGCGGCTGGTTTTGTCCCTGGTGCGTCAGCACGGCGCCTTGGCCAAGTCTGACATTGCCCGGATGACCGGGCTTTCGGCGCAGACCGTATCCGTGATCATGCGGGCACTGGAACGGGACGGGCTGTTGGTGCGGGGAGAGCCTGTCCGGGGCAAGATCGGCCAACCCTCGGTGCCGATGTCTTTGGCCGCAGATGGCGCGTATTTTCTGGGGCTGAAGATCGGTCGCCGCTCAGCTGATCTGGTGCTGGTGGATTTTCTGGGACGGGTTAGGTCAACCCATCGCCGGGTTTATCGCTATCCCACGCCCGATGCGGTGGTAGGGTTCGTGGCCGAGGCGCTGCCGGGACTTTATCGGCTTTTGACACCGGAACAACGCCAGCGGATCGGCGGTTTGGGCGTGGCTATGCCGTTTCAGTTGTGGAACTGGGTGCAGGCTTTGGGCGCGCCGCAGGCCGAGATGAATTCGTGGCGCGACCGCGACATTCAGGCGGAACTGGCCGCCGCGACCGGGGTTCCGGTTTATGTGCAGAACGATGCCACCTCGGCCTGCGGGGCTGAGTTGGTGTTTGGCACGGGCGAGCGGCCCAAGGATTTCCTGTACTTCTACTTCGGCACCTTCATTGGCGGCGGGCTGGTTCTGAACAGCCAGTTGTTCCTGGGTCGCACCGGGAATGCGGCGGGTGTCGGGCCTTTGCTGGTGCCGGGGCCGGGGGGGCATATGCGACGGCTGTTCGATTCAGCCTCGATGGCGGTGTTGGCGGGGATGATGGAGGAGGCGGGCGAAAGCTCGGATCATCTGTGGGAAAGGCCGGATCACTGGAATGTCTCGGAGCGATTGCTGCGGCGTTGGGTTGATATGGCGGCTGAGGGGTTGGCGGGGGCGATCCTGTCAGCCTCGGCCCTGCTGGAGTTGGAGGCGGTGCTGATTGACGGCTGGATGCCCACCTCGGTCCGGGCGATGGTGACCCAGCGGACCCGGGAGGCGCTGTTGAAGATGGACCTGTCGGGGATTTCGATCCCGCAGGTTCGGGAAGGCACCGTAGGGGCGCAGGCGCGATCTTTGGGGGCGGCAGCTATTCCGCTGAGCCAGAGATATCTGATTGACCAGAATGCGGCGGCGCGGGGGGCGTGATTGCACGCGTGCAATCATAGGTAAGTTATTGTTTATACGCTATATTTATGATTCCATTAACCTTTGATTAGGGCTTTGACGCCGGATGCGGCCAAAATTTTTCGGCGAAAAATTATGGCTACTCGCCGCGCGGGAAGCGTTTGCTGTCTTCGAGGATGTTGAGGTCCATGTGGTTGCGCATGTAACGCTCGGATGCGGCGCGCAGGGGTTGGTAGTCCCAGGGGTAATAGTTTCCGTTGCGCAGGGCCTCATAGACCACCCAGCGGCGGGCTTGGCTTTGGCGCACCTCGGCGTCGTAGGCGGCAAGGTTCCAGCGTTCATCGGCCACCAGTTGGAAATGGGCGAGGATTTCAGCGGCGCGGGGGTCTGTGGCAAGGTTCTGATCTTCGTCAGGGTCGTTGGCGAGGTCGAACAGCAGGTCCGGGTCAGCGGCGCAGCGGATGTATTTCCACGCCCCTTGCCGCAGCGCGACCATGGGGGTGACGGAACCTTCGGCGGCATATTCCATCGCAACCGGGCTGGTGCGGGCTTGACCCTTTGCCAAAGGAACGAGGCTTTCACCGTCGGTCCAAGGCATCACCTCTTGCATCGAGATGCCGGCCAGATCGCAGAGGGTTGGCGTGACGTCGATGGTGGAGACCGGGGTTTCCACAAGGTGCGGGTCAAGACCGGGGGCGCAGATCATCAGGGGGACACGGGATGCGCCTTCAAAGAAGTTCATCTTGAACCACAGGCCTTTGCGGCCCAGCATCTCACCATGGTCTGACACGAAGATGATGATCGCCTCTTGGCGTGAGGCTTCAAGGGCGGCAAGAACCTCGCCGATCTTGTCATCGACGTAAGAGATATTGGCGAAATAGCCTTGGCGGGCGCGGCGGATATGGTCAGCGGTCACGGTCAGGCCGCGCCAGTCGCAGGCATCCATCAGACGTTTGGAATGCGGGTCCATCGCGTCATAGGTCAGTTGTGACGGCGGTTGCAGTTCGGCGGCACCTTCGTAGAGGTCCCAGTATTTCTTCCGGGCGACGAAGGGGTCGTGCGGGTGGGTGAAAGAGACGGTCAGCGCCCACGGGCGGGGGTCTGTGCGGCGCGACAGGTCATAGATTTTCTGAACGGCCTGGTGGGCGACGTCGTCATCATATTCCAGTTGGTTGGTGATTTCCGCCACGCCTGCGCCGGTGACAGAGCCTAAGTTGTGATACCACCAGTCGATGCGTTCACCGGGTTTCCTGTAGTCGGGCGTCCAGCCGAAGTCGGCGGGGTAGATGTCGGTCGTCAGGCGTTGTTCGAAGCCGTGAAGTTGGTCGGGGCCGACGAAGTGCATCTTGCCACTTAGGGCGGTTTGATAGCCCGCGCGGCGCAGGTGGTGGGCGTAGGTCGGGATATCCGAGGCGAATTCGGCGGCGTTGTCATAGACTCGGGTGCGGCGCGGCAGGGCACCGGACATGAAGGCGGCGCGGGCCGGGGCACAAAGGGGCGAGGCCGTGTAGGCGTTGGCGAAGCGCACCGAGCGGTCGGCCAGTTTGCGAAGGTTGGGGGCGTGCAGGAAGGCTGCGGGGCCGTCTTCAAACAGGGTGCCGGTCAACTGGTCAACCATCAGGATCAGGATGTTGGGTTTGGACATGTTGGCCCCCTTGGCTGCGCTTGGGACCATCGGTGGCGTGGGTTTGCCGGTTGGGCAAGAGGAGATTTTGAAGCGTTCCGGGGTGGTGTCGGAATTGGGGTGCAGAATGCCGTTTCAAGGTAGGGGATTGGCGCTATCCTGCCGCCTGATGACAGCAGTTCCGGAGGCACCGATGACGATACGCACAGAGTTCCCGCACAGGGTTGTGGAAGAGCCGGACATGGGGATCGTGATGTCAGACGGCTGCCGGTTGTCGGCGCGGGTCTGGATGCCGGCGGATGCCGGGGACAATCCGGTGCCTGCGGTTCTGGAATACATCCCCTACCGCAAGCGTGATGGCACCCTGCCCCGGGATGAGATGATGCATCCTTATGTGGCGGGGCATGGCTATGCCTGCGTGCGGGTGGATATGCGGGGGAATGGCGACAGCGAAGGGCTGATGGCCGATGAGTACACCATTCAGGAGTTGGCCGACGCTTGTGAGGTGATTGAGTGGCTGGCCGCGCAGCCGTGGTGTTCGGGTGCTGTGGGGATGATGGGCAAGTCGTGGGGCGGGTTCAATTGCTTGCAGACGGCGTTCTTGCAGCCGCCCGCGTTGAAGGCGGTGATTTCGGTATGTTCAACCACCGACCGGTTTGCCGATGACATCCACTATAAGGGCGGCTGTCTGCTGGGTGAGAATTTTGGCTGGGGGGCGGTGATGCTGTCCTATTCCAGTCGCCCGCCGGACCCGTTGTTGCGCAGTGACTGGCGCGAGATGTGGCTGGCGCGGCTGGAGGCGGAGCCGTGGCTGGCGCCGGTCTGGGCGGATTTGCAGGAACGGTCGGAGTATTGGAAGCACGGCTCGATCTGCGAGGATTACGGGCGGATGCGGGTGCCGGTGCTGGTGTGGGGCGGCTGGGCCGACAGCTACATGAACACGGTGGCGGCGATTGTGGGGAACGTGCCGGGGGCCAAGGGGATCGTCGGGCCTTGGGTGCATCAATATCCGCACACGGCTGTGCCGGGGCCGAAGGTGGGGTTTCTGGCCGAGGCGGTGCGGTGGTGGGACCGGTGGCTGAAGGGGATTGAGAACGGGGCGGAGCGTGATCCGGCATACCGGGCCTATATGCTGCATTCGGAGGCTCCGGATGCGAGCCCGAAGCATCGGGCGGGGCATTGGGTGGCGGAGGGGGTTTGGCCCTCGGCGCGGGTGTCTTGGAAGGTTCTGGGCTTGGGGGCTGCGGCATCAAGGCCGGGAGGTTTCACACCTCCCGGACCCTCCGTGGGGTATTTGGGCCAAGATGAAGGAGGCGCGATTTCGGAGGTGATTTCGACGCCGCAGCATCTGGGGATGAACACGGGCGAGTTCTTTCCG
>JAYSQA010000067.1:0-12373 GCA_043721775.1 Rhodobacterales bacterium | reverse complement strand
GCTCTCGATCAAACTGAAGCGCGCCGGGTGGAGTGATGCGTTTCTTCTCAGCCTTCTCAATCAGTTAGCCAACCCTTAGGCCAAACGCGATTGCCCTGTTCAAACTGAGGCCCTGTGAAACAAAAGCACTCCTAACTTGGAGATACCAGGCTTTGCCTGCTTCGTCTTGTGTGTTAATCGTTGACAAGATTACTGCTTCCGCTTCTCGAATACCTGCAATCCGAAGCCAAGAACACAAAGCGGTGGTGTGAATGGCTGACAATGAACAACCTAGTGTAGTTGTGCAAAGGCTGCATTCTTTGAGGGTTCAGCGGGGCCTTACCATCCAGAAGATGGCGGAAGAATGCGATCTGCCGAAGATCTCCTTGGAAAGCTATATGAAGATGGAGGGGGCGCGGCGGCCCGGACTCGACGCGCTATTGGCGATTGGGGAAGGAATGGACGTTTCGATAGATTGGCTATTGGGTCGCTCTGTCTATAGTTTTCCTGCCACGGTGGCCGAAAAGGACTATGCGATGGCCTGCTTCTCGGTAGTTTCAGGGCTGATAAATTGGCTTCGTGAAAAGCAAAGTGAGCGCGGTGAAGCGGTTTTCGAGAGGGAAGCAATCGCGGGTATTCCCGACGCTGAAGTTGCCGCGAATTCGATGCTGCTCTTTGTCGAACGGATGGAAGTCTTCGGGAACAATCAAGGTGATGTGGGTTTGAGCCGCCGTGAGATTCATGACCGTTTTGACCGGCTTTTGAGTGGCGAAGAACCCACGAGGAAAGAGGGCTATCGGTTGTGTGCGGTGTACGCAAAATCGCGCACTGCTTCGAAAACTCCCCATTGATTTCATTACATATTTTCAGAAGCCACACCGCGAAAAGCGGTCAAACCCGCCCAATCGACGCGAAAAGCATCAAACCCAATGAAATAGCCGCCCTGCAAATCATTGATTTCGCTTGCCTTTATTTTCACCCCGTATCAAACCTTCTGAAAGCCGTCAAAACCCCCGCTTGCCGCCCCCGCAGAACAAGGCACCCCCGATGACCACAGACCGCCGCTTCGCTGACATGCTGCACCACCGGGCTGAACGTCTGGGGCGCGGCGATCCGATCTCGCCGCCTCTGATCTCGGCCACGACCTACCATTTGCCGGGGCTGCAAAACGCGGCCTTCACCTATGGCCGCGCGTCAATGCCAACCTGGGAAGAGGTCGAAGAACAACTGGCCATCCTTGAAGGCGCCACCGTGGTGGGCTTCCCCTCTGGCATGGCCGCAATTTCGGCGGCGCTCATTTGCACCCTGCAAGCCGGGCAAGAGGTGATCCTGCCCGCCGATGGGTACTACACCACGCGGTTGCTGGCTGACCGGTTTCTTGTGCCTTTGGGCGTCAAGGTGCGGCTGGTCAATACCCGCGATGTCGATGCGGCCGATTTTGCGGGGGCTGCGGTGGTGTTTCTGGAAACCCCCTCGAACCCCGGCCTTGATTGCTGCGACATCTCGCTTGCCGCCCGCAAGGCCCATGCGGTGGGGGCCAGGCTGATCGTTGACAACACCACGATGACGGCGCTGCTGCAACGCCCGCTGGATCTGGGGGCTGATCTGGTGGTGGCCGCCGACACCAAGGCACCTGCCGGGCATTCCGATGTGCTGTATGGTCATGTCTCGGGCCGGGACGCGGGCCTGATGGCGCGGGTGGCGGAATGGCGCAAGCTGTCGGGTGCGGTGCCGGGGGCATTTGAGGCGTGGCTGTTGCACCGGGGGCTTGAGACGCTGGAGGTGCGGCTGTCGCGGATGTGCGCATCGGCCCAGATCATCGCGGAACGGTTGTCGGATCACCCGCGCATCAAGGGCTTGCGCTATCCGGGGCTGCCGGATGATGCCTCGTACGCTGTGGCGAGGCGGCAGATGACGGGTTTTGGCTTCCTGATGACCTTTGAATTGGAAGGCGAGGATGCAGCCGAAGATTTCCTGACCCGCTGCGCCTACCTTACGCAAACCACTTCATTCGGCGGCACACATTCGGCCGGTGAACGCCGGGCAAGGTGGGGCGATGCGGTGGCGCCGGGCTTCATCCGCCTGTCAGTGGGCGTCGAACCCGTGGAGCCTTTGTGGGCCGCCATCGCTGACGCTTTGCGCGCCTGACCGGGGTGCACGGTTGAAAACCCCCGGCGGACTTGACCGCGTGGGTTGAATATGACCTGATCTCCGCAGAAGGTTTTACGGCGGAGCAGTCTTTGGCAGTCCTATACACGCATGGCGATTTCATCACGCTTGCCCCGGCAGACTTTGCCGCTTACTCACAAATCCGCTATTCGAAAGATGATCCGACCCATGCCGTGGGGTTGGGTCTGGCTTTGTCAGGCACGGTGAACCTTGCCGCCCAACTGGGCAGCGTTGCGGCAGAGGTTGATGGCGCGCAGGGGGCGGATGCCATCACCACGGGCAGCGGCAACGACCAGCTGTGGGGCAATGCGGGTGACGACACGCTGTATGGCGGTGCTGGCGATGACATGGTGGCTGGCGACTGGAATGACCACAAGGTTACCGGCAACGATGTGCTTTACGGCGGCGATGGCAGTGACGGGCTGGTGGGCGGGCTGGGCAATGACACGCTTTATGGCGGGGCGGGCAATGACATTCTGTTCATCGCCGAAGACACTCCGGGCAACGACAGCTTTTTCGGCGGCGCGGGTAATGACGTGCTTTATGTCAGGGACCTGTTCATCACCGGCCTGTTGAACCCGGTCTTCAACCGGCTGGTTCTGGATGCCGCAGCCTCGGTTGAACATTTTGTCACCGACGGCACCTTTGTCTTCGGCACGGCGGGCGACGATTTGTTCAACCTGACCGGAACCGAAAGCGGCACCCTGACCGGCGATATTCTGACTCAAGGCGGATCGTTCAACCTGCAAACCGGGGCCGATACCTTTCTTGGCGGCATCAGCGGTGAGACGGTCACCCTGTCTGACGGCCACGACCTTGTGAAGCTTGGCGCGGGCAATGACAGGCTGATCATTGAAGACGGCATTCTGGACGGCGACCAGCTTTTTGGTGGCGACGGTCAGGATAGCCTTGATGCCGCGTTCATGACGGGTCAGACGGTGCATATTCTGGACCTGTCGGCCAGCGCCTCGTTCGAGACGGTGTCGCTGGGGGCTGCCATTCTGACCGGGACGGCGGGGGATGATCGCTGGGACCTGTCGGGCGTCAGTTCGCTCAGCACGGGCACGATGCAGATGGCTGCGGGCAATGATCTGCTGCTGGGGTCGGGCAGCACCGACTATGCGCAAGGCGAGGCGGGCAATGACACGCTTTATGGCGGCGTCGGCAGTGACTTTCTGGACGGCGGCAGCGGTGCAAACCAGATTTACGGCGGGGCGGATGACGATTATCTGACCAGCGGCGAAGCCGATGCCCCCTCGGTCGCTGCCACGGATGCCTTGTACGGTGGCGATGGCAGTGACGACCTGAAGCTGTATGACTGGCAGCCGGGGCTTGATATCGTGTCGGGGGGGACTGGCAACGACCGCCTGCAACTGGGCCATTTCGACACGGTTCTGCGCCCGATGATCACCTTTTCCGATGCGGGCCTTGCGACGTTCAAGGCGGCGGGGCTGGAGCGGTTGATAGTCGGCAACGACATCATCCTGACCGGTTCAGCCAAGGCCGATACCGTCAACCTTGCCGGTTGGGCGCAGGTTCTGACCTTCAACGCCATCGACTTGCTGGCGGGCAATGACAGCTTTGTGGCGGCGGCTGGCGGTGCCAACGTCAACGGCGGGGCGGGCAATGATACGCTGACCGGCAGCGGGGCGGATGATACGCTGATCGGCGGGGCGGGCATCGACCTGATGACGGGGGGCAACGGATCAGACACCTATGAAGTCGATCAGGCGGGCGATGTGGTGGTGGAAACCGGCTCGGTCGGCAGGGATACGCTGATGACTTCGCTGGCAGTCTGGACGCTTGACGCCCGGTTCGAGAACCTGACGGCCGAGGGGTCCGGCGGGCTGAACGGCACCGGCAACGCGGTTGGCAATGCGTTGACCGGGGCTGGCGGCAATGACCGGCTGACGGGACTTGGTGGCAATGACACACTGACCGGCGGTGGAGGAAGCGATACGCTGAGCGGCGGGGCGGGCAATGACACTTATGTGCTGGGTGACGGGCTGGCGCAGGTTGTCGAACTGGCGGGCGGCGGACGCGACACCGTCAACACCAGCGCCGCGACCTGTACCCTTGCGGCACAGATCGAGAACCTGACCAGCACCGGCTTGGGCAATTTTCTGGGCATCGGCAACGATGCAGGCAACGCGATGAAGGGTGGCTTGGGCAATGACACCCTGCGCGGCCTTGCCGGCAATGACACGCTGTCGGCGGGCCGGGGTCAGGATGTGCTGGAGGGCGGCAAGGGCAACGACGTCTACAACATCGGGCTTTACGGCGACGGCACCGCCAGCATCCTTGAACTGGCTGGCGGCGGCAAGGACCGGGTCGAGGTCTGGAACGGCTCGGCCACGCTGGCCGATTTCGTCGAGACCCTGACCCTGCATGGCGGCGAGACCGATGGCCATGGCGTACCGCTCGCCTATGTCGGCACCGGCAACGGGTTTGGCAATCTGATGGTCATCCTGGACCACAAGGCCACTTTGCTGGGCTTGGGGGGGGCCGACACGCTGACAGGCGCGACCGGAGCCGACCGGTTGGAGGGCGGCGACGGCAATGACAGGCTGGATGGCGGGCTTGATGGCGTGGCCGTTGACACTTTGATCGGCGGCGCGGGGGATGATACCTATGTGATCCATGACCCCGATCAGTCGCTTTGGCACATAAACGGTATCAAGGACGTGATTGTCGAGGCTGCGGATGGCGGTACCGACATGCTGGAACTCAACTCCGCGCGTGTGTTCCTTGACAGCGAAAATATCGAAGGGCTGCGCGATCTTTACCAAGGTGGCACCGACAAGGCATGGGGCAGCCATGTGCAGGGCAACGACGCCAGCAACACGCTGATCACGGGCAACAGCCGGGATCAGCTTTGGAGTGGGCTTGGCAATGACACCCTGACTGGAAACGCCGGGGCCGATCGGTTTGTCTTCACCACCGCCGCAGGGCCGGGCAATGTCGACACGATCACCGATTTTGAACATCTGTCGGACCGTCTGGATTTTTACGGCGCGGGCTGCACCTATTATCTGCCGATGATCAATGGCCACCTGACACCCGACGCGTTCCGGGTGGTCTATTCGGTCGGCGAAGCCGATGCCACCGACCGCGTGCTGTACCAGCCCACCACCGGAGAGGTGTTTCTGGACAGCGACGGCCCGGGGCTTGGCGGCTTCACGCTTGTGGCCATCCTGTCCAGCCGTCCGGTTCTGACGGCGGCTGACATCGAATACAACTTCATAATGTTCTGACCTTACCTTGTGACGCTGCCCCATGCCCGCACCTTTCCGCCACAGCCTTTGTCCCCTCTGGACCCCGGCGCGGGTTTCGGCCATATCAGAGGCAACTCAATCGGAGGCTTAGCCCATGGACTTCCTCAAGCGCCTGCTGACCTGGTGGAACAGCCAGACCATAGGGACGCAGATCTTCACTGCACGGCGGGGCGTGAAGGTGGGCGAGGATGGGCAGGGCAATGTCTATTACCAGACCGCTGACGCGAAAAAGCGCTGGGTGATCTATAACGGCGAAATCGAAGCCTCGCGCGTGTCGCCCGACTGGCACGGCTGGCTGCATTTCACCTGGGATCAACCGCCGACCAAGGCTCCGCTGGTGCACAAGCCCTGGGAAGAGCCGCATCTGGAGAACCTGACTGGCACTGAGGCGGCCTATGCGCCGCCCGGATCAATCCGCAAGGCAGCACCGGCAGCGCGGGCCGATTATGAAGCCTGGGCGCCGGAATAAGGGCGGATACTATGGCCGACAGCAAGCTTGAGATTGTGGCAGGCGCCTTGATTGTCGCCGCAGCTTTGGGCTTTGTGGCCTATGCGGGCAAAAGTGCCGGCATCGGCCCGGCGGGTGACCGCTATGACCTGCACGCCTCGTTCCGATCCATTCAGGGTGTGTCCCTGGGGGCGGATGTCAAGCTGGCGGGCGTCAAGGTCGGCGCCCTGACCGGGCTGAAGCTGAACCCTGACACCTATATGGCCGATGCGACGATCTCGCTCGACAAATCCATTCAACTGCCAAGTGACAGTGCCATCCTGATTTCGTCCGAGGGGCTGTTGGGCGGCAATTACATAGAATTGCAGCCGGGCGGGATGCCGGATGTTCTGGCCCCGGGCGACGAGATCGAGGATACGCAGGGTGCGGTGTCGCTGATCTCGCTTTTGATGAAATTCGTCAGTTCAAAGTCTGACCCGGCCACTCCGGCGGCCAAGACGCCATGAGGGCCGGGGCGCTGGCCATGGCTGTGCTGGCTGTTTGGGCCGCGCCAGCGCTGGCCGGGATTGTGGTGGCAACCGGCGGCTCGGTCCGGGTGCTGGACCGGATGACCGGCGCGGTGACCGATTACGATCTGGCACCGGGGCAGGTTCAACCGATTGGCAAGTTGCAGGTCCGGCTGGACGAATGCCGCTATCCGTCAGACCAGCCGATGGGTGAGGCCTACGCCCATCTGACGATCATGGATCAGGGTCAGGTGGACCCGGTCTTCAAGGGCTGGATGGTGGCGTCCAGCCCGGCCCTGTCCTCGCTGGATCACCCGCGCTATGACGTCTGGGTACTGCACTGCGACGTGCCTGCCGCAACCGCGCCAGCACCAACCGACAGCACAACCTCGGGGACCGGTTCGGGCGGGTAACCGGGCGGATTGAATTGCGCTTGGCTTGGTGGGGCCTGCGTTTCATAGGCCTGCGTTTCATGGGCCTGCGTTTGTGGAACCAGAGTTTCCGGACCCCGTTTTTCCAAAGCCTTGGCCAGACGGCGGCGGTATTCGGCGCGGGACAGTTCCACCGCGCCAAGGCTTGCCAGATGTGGCGTCAAAAACTGCACGTCAAACAGCGTGAACCCCCCGGCGCGCAGGCGGTGCATCAGGTAGGCCAGCGCCATCTTGGAGCCGTTAAGTTGGCGCGAGAACATGCTTTCGCCGAAGAACGCCGCGCCCAAGACCACGCCGTAAACTCCGCCGATCAGCTTGCCGTCATCCCAGACCTCTAGGCTGTGGGCATGGCCTTGGGCGTGCAGTTCGGCATAGGCGGCAAAAATCCCGGCGTTGATCCAGGTTTCCGCGCGGTCGGCGCAGGCGTTGACCACACCGGCAAAGTCGCTGTCAACGGTGACGCGGGGCCGCAGACGGCGGATATGGCGGCCAAGGCTGTGCGAGACATGGAAAGCCTCCAGCGGAAAGACGGCGCGGCGTTTGGGGTCGACCCAGTGGATGTCCGGGTTCTCGCGGCTTTCGGCCATCGGAAAGACGCCGGCCGCATAGGCCCGCAGCAGCAGTTCGGGTGTCAGGGTCATGGTCTTGCCCAATCCGCCAAGCAGGCCGGCAGCGCCCCGTGCAGGCGACGGACAGCCCGGCGCGGACTGGCGGAGTGCGGACTGGCGGGGCGCAGAGTGGCGGGGCGCAGAGTGGCGGGGTGCAGACTGGCGGGGTGCAAGCCGGTGGTGGTGACAAGATACACCGGCACGGGGGGCATGTCGGCCATGGCTTGGGTCTGGCTTAGGCGGCTATCCACCGTCACCAGCGCCGGATCGGGGTTCTGCCGCTGCACGCCTTCCATCCGATCGGCCGAAAGGTCGCAGGTGACGTCAACCTCGGCGGGGTGAAGGTTGAATTCCGCCAGCGCCAGCCACCCCGGTGCCTGGTCATCGGGCAGGCCAAGGCGGATGCGCTCTGGCGCGGGGCGGGAGCGGGGGGGTGGCCTCTTGCCATCGGTGGCCAAGGCGCGAGGCGCCTTGGCGTAAAGCGCTACGCCTCGGGGCGCGGTGGCCGGCCCCTGGGGGGCGGGCACGCCGATTTCCACCGTCAGCAGCTTCAGGCCTATCGACAAGGCGGCTTGCGTGCAGGCCAAGCGGTCGGCAGCACGCCTGATGAAGGCCGCCTCGTGCATCGGCCGGAACGACCGCAGTTCGATATCCACACAAGCCTCGCATAAGCCGCGCTGATGCCCGCCGTGACGGGCTTTTGTTTGCAAGCTAGGGGCTTGGGGGGCCGCCTGCAAGGTGAACCGGGGGAGGAACGCTTGCACACCGGGTTTGTTGTGCGTGGCACCATGGGCCCGAAGGCAAATACCTGCCGGAAGCGGTTCGAGGTGGTCGTCAGCAACTTCCGCCTCAAGGCGAAGGTGGAGTTGGTGGCGAAGGCGGGGCTGTAGGCGAAGGCGGGGCTTGTCGTGACAAGGTGGTGACTGGTGCTCGGCCCGAAAAAGGCGGACGCGGTGCTGTGCTTGCGGCAGGGCGTCCTGTCGGTCGGTTGCTCGGGGACGGTTTGAAGCGACATCACGACGTCCTTGCCGTTTCCGACGCGGGATCAGACGGCAGAGTTTCAGGCCAGCGGCGGGATGGCGATCTGTATCCGGTGACGGGGGCGGTTCATGCGGCGATAGGGGGCGCCATACCGATGTTTGCAAGCAAGACGTAAGCGGTGACCGACCGGCTGCGCTTGGTGACCGACCAGCTGCGCATGGAGACCGACCGGCTGCGCTTGGTGATAATGCGGGTGCGCGTGGCAATCAGGCGGGTGCGCCCGGTGCTCGGTGCGATCGACCAGCAGCGCAAGGGCGGAGCTGATGGCAACGATCTGGAAGCCTCGCTGGTCAACAGCCATTGTGCCAGATACACCCGGCAGCGATCGGTGCGGCGGTGGTGACGGCCAAGCAGGCGAACCTTGATCCTGCGGTCTTGAAGAAGGAGATGAAGGGCGGACAGCGTCGTTTTGACCCTTGACGTGCCAATCATCTTCGCCCGCCCCCAAGAGGTGTGTTTTCCGACAGCCCCCGGGCTGACGAACCCAAGCCTGATCAAGAAATTGCGCGACAAGCTCAACACCAGCCGTGCCCTGACCCAATCCACCCACGACCGCTTCCCCGAGGCCAGCAAACGCTACGGGACGGCGGCAGGACAGATGCGGATCTGCAAGGTCATCAAATATGACGCAGGGCTTTACCGGGGCCTCGCAGGCGATTGGGTCAAACCAAGGGTGCCAACCCCCAACCGGAACCACCCCCCCAACCGCATTCAACCCCCAACGGCAACGAACATGGGCGCATCGCCCATCCTACCTTTTCCCGACGGGCAGCGCTTGGCTGGCTCTAAACGGCTTTGCGTCCCATACCTCTCGCCGGTCCTTCACGCATTGGGTAAACCGCAGCCGGCAGACAATTATTTGCAAAGGATCCCCCGGTGGCGCGCGCCCTTGCCCTTGCGATTTGCGAAATACTCTCGGGGGGCGCGGGGGCAGACGGCCTCCGCCGCGGTCACAGGGCGACCGGGTGGGACAAGGTAGGATGGGCGATCCGCCCATCCTTGCGGTCAGCGCCTCAG
Organism: Rhodobacterales bacterium; assembly: GCA_043721775.1. Lineage (GTDB taxonomy): Bacteria > Pseudomonadota > Alphaproteobacteria > Rhodobacterales > Rhodobacteraceae > Stagnihabitans. The sequence goes on along the minus strand of JAYSQA010000067.1, from coordinate 2,899 downwards.
GCGCCGAACTTCTTTTCCAGCCACTTCTCCAGCCAGTGGATGTTGTAGGTGCCGGTCTGGATATCGGGTTCGGCCAGAAGCGCATCAAACAGGGGCATCGTGGTTTCAATACCGTCGATGATCAACTCGCCCAAGGCGCGTTTCAGGCGGGCCAAAGCCTCTGGGCGGTCGCGGCCATGAACGATCAGTTTGCCGATCAGGCTGTCGTAATAGGGCGGGATCGAGTAGCCGCCATACAGGGCCGAATCCATCCGCACGCCAAGACCGCCGGGCGCGTGGAACACTTTGACCTTGCCGGGGCGCGGGGCGAAGTCGGGCAGGCGTTCGGCGTTGATGCGGACCTCGATGGCATGGCCGTTGATTTCCAACTCGTCTTGGCTGAACGACAAGGGCAGGCCCGAGGCGACGCGGATCTGTTCGCGCACAAGGTCGACGCCGAAGATCGCCTCGGTCACCGGGTGTTCAACTTGCAGGCGGGTGTTCATCTCGATGAAGAAAAACTCGCCGTCTTCATACAGGAATTCGATGGTGCCGGCGCCGATATACTTGATCTTTGACATAGCATCGGCGCAGACCTTGCCGATCCTGGCGCGCAAGGCAGGGGTGATGACCGGGCCGGGGGCCTCTTCAAACACCTTCTGGTGGCGGCGTTGCAGCGAGCAGTCGCGCTCGCCCAAGTGAACTGCGTTGCCTTTACCGTCGCCGAAGACCTGAATTTCGATGTGGCGGGGCGTTTGCAGGTATTTCTCGATATAGACTTCGTCATTGCCGAAGGCGGCTTTGGATTCCGAGCGCGCGGTGCGGAAGGCAATCTCAAGCTCCTGCGGAGTTTTGGCGACCTTCATGCCGCGCCCGCCGCCACCTGCGGTGGCTTTGATGATGACCGGAAAGCCGATCCGGGCCGCCACGCCAATCGCTGTTTCATAGTCCGGCACGCCGCCGTCAGACCCCGGCACCACCGGAATTCCCAAGGCCTTTGCCGTCTCTTTGGCGGTGATCTTGTCGCCCATGATGCGGATGTGTTCGGCATTCGGCCCGATGAAGGTGATGCCGTGATCCTGCAACGCCTGCGCAAAGGACGCATTCTCTGACAGGAAGCCATAGCCCGGATGCACCGCCTGTGCGCCGGTAATCTCACATGCCGAGATGATCGCGGCCTTTGACAGGTAGGACAGCGTCGACGAGGCCGGGCCGATGCACACGCTTTCGTCGGCCATCCGCACGTGCATGGCATCCGCGTCAGCCGTGGAGTGGACCGCCACCGATTTGATGCCCATTTCCTGACAGGCGCGGATCACGCGAAGGGCAATTTCGCCGCGATTGGCGATCAGGATCTTGTCGAATATTGGCAAGGTCGAGGCGATTGGCAAAGTCGGGGTGATCGGCGAAGTCGGGGCGATCGGCGAAGTTGGCGGGATCGGCAAAGTTGATGGACCTGTCAAAATGCCTGCCCTCACTCGATGATCATCAGGGGCGCGCCGTATTCCACCGCTTGTCCGTCGGTGGCCAGGATGCGCTTGACCACACCGGCGCGGGGTGCTGGAATGTGGTTCATGGTCTTCATGGCCTCGATGATCAGCACGGTCTGACCTTCTGACACCGTGGCCCCAACGGTCACGAAGGCCGCAGCCCCGGGTTCCGCCGAAAGGTACACTGTCCCCACCATGGGCGAGGTCACTGCGCCGGGATGCTGGGCCGGGTCCTCGATCAGCGGAGCGGCAGCCTGTGCCGCAGGGGCCTGCGCGTAGGCCTGCTGCTGAACCGCAGGCGCTTGCATCATCGGGGCCATCATCTGAACAACATTGGCCTTCTTGACCACCTTCACGTCCAGACTGTCTTTCTCGCCATACTCGCGCTTGACCGAAAGTTCCGTCAGGTCGTTCTTGTTCAGAAGTTCAGCGAGGGCCGCGATGAAGGCCACGTCCGCATCGGGGGAATTTTTGCTCATGCAATCCTCTGTTGGCGTCGTTGTTGATGCACCCGGGGGTCTGGAACCACGGGCCGACATTTCTGCGCCCGGTGGGCCAACCGGGCTGTTGATGGGGATCATATACGGCAGGCGTGCCCAAAGGAAAAGCATCTGATGGCTTCGAAGGGCTTTGAGGGCGAATTCTTCGCTTCCGGCATAATTTACCGTTTGATAAAAAATATGACCTGTGCCAGCCTCACCTTAACAAACCAACACGCCGGGGAGGCCCAGAATGCCCAACTCACCCCAGACGCCTGGGATCGCCGCCCACCGCTTGCCTGCTGAGGCGGTGGCGCAGAACTTTGGCCACTATATGCCCGCCTATGACGCGCACGAGGCATTGGTGGCCGCCGACCGCTGCTATTTCTGTTATGATGCGCCTTGCATTACGGCCTGTCCGACCGCAATCGACATCCCCCTTTTCATCCGCCAGATCGCCACGGGCACACCAGATGCGGCCGCCAAAACGATCTTTGCCCAAAACATCATGGGCGGCATGTGTGCCCGGGTTTGCCCCACCGAAACCCTGTGCGAAGAGGCCTGCGTGCGCGAATTGGCCGAGGGCAAGCCGGTTGAAATCGGCCGCCTGCAACGCTTTGCAACCGATGGGCTGATGGATAAGGGCGTGCATCCGTTTGTGCGGGCTGCGGCCACGGGCAAGCGGGTTGCGGTGGTCGGGGCCGGCCCAGCGGGTCTGGCCTGCGCGCACCGTCTGGCGCTGAAAGGGCATGAGGTTGTGGTGTTTGAACGCCGCGCCAAGGCTGGCGGGCTGAATGAATTTGGGATCGCAGCCTACAAGACCATTAATGATTTCGCGGCGCGTGAGGTTGCGTGGCTCTTGCAGATCGGCGGCATCACCCTCAAGACCGGGGTGGAGTCTGGCCGCGACATCACGCGGGCCAGCCTTGAAAAAGACTATGATGCGGTCTT
>JAYSQA010000066.1:0-2199 GCA_043721775.1 Rhodobacterales bacterium | reverse complement strand
CGACTGGACGGACCGGTTGAAGCGGGCCAAGACCGAGATCTCGATGGACGGCAAAGCCCGGTATCTGAACAACATCTTCATCGAACGTCTCTGGCGGTCCCTGAAATATGAGTGCGTATACCTGCACGCCTGGGAAATTGGCTTTCAAGCAAAGGCTCGTGGCACATTCGCCGGGAGGGGGGATCGACGAAAGTACTGGAACTCCGGGCCGCCGAGTTCACGACGAGCGATGTGGGCGATGCGCCCATACTGCCTCAACTTCTCGATCAGATCCACGCCGATCAGGAGATCTCCAGCGTCACCGCCCCCTCTCACGGTTTGCTTGCAAACCACGAGAGGGGCCACCCAAGGTGCCGCCGCGATTATAGCGCCCCGCAAGAACGCAAAGCTGTGGAAGCCCGACACCGCCGGGGCGATCACACCAAACGAGGCATTGCGTACATCGAAGCGCTTCGGCCAGACAATATGGCGACGAGGGCGCGGCTATCACCGCAGGAGCCGCGTCGAGATATGTGGAGGATCAGAAAACGATCCGGGGGATCGTTTTCCCGACGATTGGATGCACTTCATGAAATTGCTCGGCCAGCGCATCATGGCACGGCACTTCGACCGTCAAGTGGCCGAGTTCCATGTCCCTGTGGCCGTCCTGAACGGCTTCACCGCACTTGGCATACCCGTCAAAGAAGCCGTGGGTTAAATCCGTCTGGGGAAAGGGAAACTGCGCCGGTCAATCGATTTGTGCAACACAAGCTCTGTCCGGACATCATGCAGCGCCTGCGGCTGGAGGTGATCGCGGTAAATAATCCGGTAGATGTTTGGGGCTGACGGCCAGATTGGGGACCCCGCGCTGCTAGAGATGGACCATGCCTTGATTACTAGCCGGGGCGGCACGACCACGAGAGAGTGCGGCCCGGCGCGCCCTTCCATTGCGGCGCTTCTTGACGCAAAGTGAGTTGCGCGAACCGCAACGACGTCCGTGGATGTCGCATTGCGCCCCCCTTTTTAATGGCAGAACACCCGATGAGCAAACCACACCAAACCGATGCACTGAACCTCGCATCCCGCATCGCCAGGCGCGACATTTCCGTCCGCGAGGCGACTGAGGCCGCGATTGCCACCATCGAGAAGCAAAACTCGGTTTTGAATGCTGTTGTGGCTGATCGGTTTGATGAGGCGCGGGCCGAGGCGGACGAGATGGATCGGAGCCGCCCCGAACAAGCGGGGCCGCTTTGGGGTGTGCCGTTCCTGCTGAAGGACGTGAACCTTTACTCGGCGGTGCTGCCCACCCGCTTCGCCTCGCGCTTCTTCGCAACGGCGCAGCCAAAAGGTGACAGCACGATGGTTCGCCGCTGGCGCGAGGGCGGGCTTGTCGTTCTGGGCACAACGAATACTCCCGAGTTCGCTGGGGATTTCACGACCGAACCTCTGGCCTACGGGCCATGCCGGAACCCGTGGCATACGGGGGTGACGGTCGGCGGGTCCAGTGGCGGCGCTGCTGCTGCCGTTGCCAGTGGCATGGTTCCAATGGCGCATGGCACCGATCTTGGCGGGTCGATCCGTATCCCTGCCGCCTGCTGCGGGGTGTTCGGCTTCAAACCCTCGGTCGGGCTTAATCCGTTGGGCCCTTGGTGGGACGAAATCGCGAGCGGTCTCGACGCGGATCATGTGCTGACGCGCTCTGTGCGCGATAGTGCTGCGGCGCTTGATCTGACGGCAGGCCCCGATCGGGGCACGCGGAACGGGCGGCAGGTGACGGCCGGCGGCTTTCTTGCGGCATTGGACGGGACAATTGGCCCCCTGCGAATTGGGCTGACGATAAAGGATCCGTATGGTCGGTCTGCCGGGGCAGCACAGGTGGCCGCGGCCGAGAAGGCGGCGCTTTTGCTGGAAGCGATGGGCCATGTCGTCGTGCCCTATGACTTTCCGGTCGAGGCACAGTCGGGCCCGTGGTTCGACTCACTCTGGATCGTGGAGGTCATGCATCTGGTGGAAGAGCGCGCGCGCGAGCTTGGACGCCAACCCGAACGCGACGAATTGGAACCGATGACATGGGCGTTTATCGAGCAGGCAAGGCAACTTTCGGCGCTTGATCTGCTGAAAGCCCGCTTGAAGATGACGGCGGTGGCGCAGGCGATCGGTCGTTCGATGAAGGAGGTCGACCTTGTTTTGACGCCTGCGCTGCGCGAAGACCCTGCACCA
>JAYSQA010000065.1:0-3254 GCA_043721775.1 Rhodobacterales bacterium | reverse complement strand
AGAATCGCCATGCGAAGCGACAAGACCGCTACCTCCCCCTCCGCCATGACCTACATCACGGCAGCCGTCATCAACTCCCGATGAACCTCAACAGGCCCTAGTGCCGTGGTGCTGCGCAGGCGCATTCACATACATACTCCCCGATCTTTGGGCAGGTTTCCGGCTGAGTTAAGCTACTGCCTGCACCAGCAGATCGGTCTCGGTGATGTTGAAGCAGACCAAGGCGGATGGTTGTCGGCGATCTCGCCTGCGTATTGCGGCACGCGTTGACCGGGCGCAAAGCGAGCGTCTTTCCGCCCCACGGGACCGAAGCTGTGACCTTGCTTGCGCAGCAGCAGGGCCTGCCGCTTTGAAATTGCCTCAAGCAGCAAGAACCGTACGGGCGTCAGTGGCTGAGGTTCCAATCCTGCAAGGCCCGGGCCAGCCGGTCAAGACCCCCGTCAAGCCGGACTGCCGCGCCGCCACCGACCCCCAGCCGGATGTGACCCGGAAGATCGTAGGCACTGCCGGGCAACAGGAACGTGCGATAGGGCGGGGCAAGCAGAAAGCGCGCGAAGGCCTTGCTGTCGATGCCCTTTGCCAAGCGACCAAGCCCGATCAGGCCGGCTTTCGGCGGCTCCCAAGTCAGCCGATCCTGCGACGCGACCCATTGGTTCATCTGCGCCAGATTGGCGGCACCTTCCTGCCGGGCCCGGTCAAGGGTTGCGGCATAGCGACTTGGCCGCAACGCGACTTCGGCGATCACCTCGCCCATGATGTTCATGATTTCACTGGAGTTTTCGCGCAGAATCAAGGCGTCGCGCATATGGCCGGCGTCGGGGCAGATCATCCAGCCCGTACGAAGCCCTTGCAATCCCAGTGCCTTGCTGACCGATCCGGTGGTGATGCCGCGTTCGTAAAGCCCGGCGACGGAGGGCGCGCGTGGACCGTCCCATTCAAGGCCGGCATAAACCTCGTCGATCAGTAGCCAGGCGCCGACCCGGTCCGCGATGGCCACGACCTCGGCCACTTCGGCAGCACTTAGAAGATCGCCGGTTGGGTTGTTGGGGTTCGTCAGGAAGATCATCCGCGTGCCGGGGGTCACCGCTGCCGCCAGTCGGTCCAACGGCAAACGCCAGCCCTGCGCCTCAACGCGCGCTACCTTGATGATTTCGGCCCCCTTGGCCTTGGCCAGCACCTCTGCCTGCGGCCAGCCGGGTGCCTCGATGACGATCCGCTCTCCAGGTTGAAGAAGTTGCAGGATCGACAGGTAATTTGCCTCTGCCGCCCCGGCGGTGATCAGCACATCGGCAGGGTTGCATAACCCGGTCAAGCCCGCCTGCGCCAGCACATGGTCACGCAGCTCCGGCAGACCGCGAAAATCGCGCCCGTTCCAGTCCAGCGATTGGTCAGCGTCCAGGTCCGCCAGATAGTCGCCCAGCCGGGGCGAGGCCGACAGAGAAAATCCCACGATGGCCTCGGGGGCGGCCTCGGTGGTTTCAAGCAGGTATTCGAACAAAGAGTGGATCTTGACTTTCAACCGGGTGCTCCGCTTCATCTGGCATCGGGGGGGTACGGGCATGATGGATCAGATTTCGCTGAAGGGGAAACCCCTTCGGCTGGCGGTTCTGGATTATGGGTTGTTCGAGGTCCACGCCGGTCCGCGCAAGATCGGCATTTGCGGCTTTGCCATGCAGACGGACGCGGACGAGGTGGTGCTGATCGACACCGGCTTTCCGGCGAAATACGTGGCGAATGCGCGGGCCGCGACGGTAGAGGATGGGCTTGGCAGCTTTGGGCGCGTGCTGCGGATCACGTCCGAAAACACGCCAGAGGCGCAGCTTGCCAAGCTGGGGTTGGCAAAGTCCGAAGTCACCCTGATGATCCAAAGCCACACCCACATTGATCACGTCGGCCATATGGACGGCTTTCCGGGCGTGCCGATCTTGATTGCGGCAGCCGAGCGCGCCTTGCCGTGCCCGCTGTACTGGTCGGGCAAGCAGGCGATGGAATGGCCGGCCCGCGCCTATCATCTGGTCACGCAGGACTTCTCACTCGCGCCGGGGGTTGAGGTGCTGCTGTGTCCGGGCCACGCGCCGGGGCAGTTGGCCTTCATGGTGAAACTGCCGCAGACCGGCTGGATCCTGCTCACCTCTGATGCGATCAGCCGGGCAGCAGAGATTGACGAAGGCTTCGCTGGATCATGGGATGTGCCCTTGGCGGTGCATCACGGTGACAGGCTGATGCGGCTGGCCTGTGACAGAGACGCCCTGGTGATTTTCGGCCACAGCCCGCAGCAGTGGCCCACCTTGCGCAAGGCACCCGAGTGGTTCACCTGACGTCACGGCCCTGATTGAGGATAATGACATTGCCGCTGCTGATATCCCCGGCGGGCGATATCAGGAACCCGACCCAAGCCGCGATCTCGGACGGTTGCATCGCATGGCCATGCGGCATGGCGGCGATGGCGCGGGCCAGCACATCCTCGGTCAGCACATTGAACAGCGGGGTTTCGGTCATGGCGGGGGCAACCGAATTCACCGCGATCTTGTCACGCGCATAGCGGCGCGCCAAATCCTTGGTCAGTGTATCCAGCGCCGCCTTTGACGCGCGATAGTGCGGCGGGTCGAAGACGTCAAAATTGTAGGCACCGTTGGAGCTGATGTTGACAATCTTGCGTACGCCCGAACGCCGCGCCATCAGCGGGATCGCCGCCTGACAGCAATGGAACGCCCCCGAGAAATTGAGCGCCATCTGGCGGTCCAGTTCGGTCGCAGGGATGTTCGGGAAGTCGGACATGAAGCAGGTGCCCGCGTTGTTGACCAAGGCATCGACACCGCCATGATCCTTGCCGATCTGCGCGAAAACCCCGGCAATCGCGCCGGCGTCGGTCAAATCAACCACCCGGCCCGTGAAGCCGTCCGCCGACATTCTGGCCAAACCCGGCGCGTCGATGTCGAGCCCAACCACGTGCAGCCCGTCCGCCATCAACTGCGCGCTGATCGCCCGCCCAAGGCCGCCCGCCGCTCCTGTCACGACCGCAATTCTCATCATATCACTCCCCAACTGCGAATTCCGCCCGCCGCTCCTGTCACGACCACAATTCTCAACATATCACGCCCCAACTGCGAATTCCGCCCCGCATCAGTCAACATCATTCCAGGGCCTGCTGAGAGTCATCGGCAGTTGATGACGGCTGCCGTGACGTAGGTCATGGCGGAGGGGGAGGTAGCGGTCTTGTCGCTTCGCATGGCGATTCTCTTGAACTCTTTGAG
>JAYSQA010000064.1:0-10827 GCA_043721775.1 Rhodobacterales bacterium | reverse complement strand
CATGACGCTCTCACACCCCTATCGTGGGATTGAGGGAGGCAATGGCGAATGGGACTTTGACGTCCCCATGCTCCCCGGCGATCACGTCACCGATGAGGTAGGCACCGGGTTTGTCCATACTGCGCCGTCGCATGGCGACGACGACTATCAAATGTTCGTCAAATTTCAGGGCGAGAATTATCCCGACCTCAAGATGACCTACAACGTCGAGGCTGATGGCACCTATCGCAAGGATCTGCCCCTGTTCGGCGGCCAAGCCATCTTGACGGCAGAGGGCAAGGAAGGTCCGGCCAATGTCAGCAATATCAAGGCCCTCGCGGCCTCTGGTGCTCTTTTCGCCAAGGGCCGTCTCAAGCATTCCTACCCACACTCGTGGCGCTCCAAGGCGCCTTTGATCTACCGCAACACGCCGCAGTGGTTCGTTGCCATCGACAAGCCGCTCGACGATGGCCTTGGCACTTATGGCGACACCATCCGCCAAAGGGCGCTCAACTCCATCAACCAGTTGGTGACCTGGACGCCGCAAACCGGGCGCAACCGCCTGCACTCGATGATCGAGGCGCGGCCGGATTGGGTGCTGTCGCGCCAACGCGCCTGGGGTGTGCCGCTGACCTGCTTCACCAAGGTCGGTGCCAAGCCGACGGATGACGACTTCCTGCTGCGCAACCCCGACGTCAACGCCCGCGTGCGTGAGGCGTTTGAGGCGGACGGCGCCGATGTCTGGTACAAGGACGGCTTCAAGCACCAGATGCTGCACGGCATCGTTGATCCCGACGCCTACCGCCAAGTATTCGACGTGCTGGATGTCTGGTTCGATTCAGGCTCCACCCACGCCTTCGTGCTGCGCGACCGCGAAGATGGCAGTGCGGACGGCATCGCCGACCTGTACCTTGAGGGCACCGACCAGCATCGCGGCTGGTTCCACTCGTCCATGCTGCAAGCCTGCGGCACCAAGGGGCGGGCACCTTACCGGGGTGTGCTGACCCATGGATTTACGCTGGATGAAAAGGGCATGAAGATGTCCAAATCGCTGGGCAATACCGTGGCCCCGCAGACGGTGATCGACGAATACGGTGCCGATATCCTGCGGCTTTGGGTGGCGCAGGCCGACTACACGGTCGATTTGCGGATCGGCAAGGAAATCCTGAAAGGGGTGGCCGACAGCTACCGCCGCCTGCGCAACACCATGCGGTTCCTTTTGGGCAACCTGAACGGGTTTACAGAGGCCGAGCGTGTCGAAGCCGCCGACATGCCGGAACTGGAGCAATGGGTCCTGCACCGCCTCGCCGAACTCGATACCGAAGTGCGCGAAGGTTATGCCGCTTACGATTTCCAGGGCGTCTTCCAGAAGCTGTTCACCTTCGCCACCACCGACCTGTCGGCGGTCTACTTCGACATCCGCAAGGACAGCTTGTACTGCGATGCGACCTCCAGCCTGACCCGCCGCGCCTCTCGGACCGTGCTGGATATCGTATTCCACCGCCTGACGATCTGGCTCGCCCCGATCCTGGTCTTCACGATGGAGGAGGTCTGGCTTTGCCGCTTCCCGGACAATAGCCCGGACGGAATGGCTGACGGCTTGAAACAGGGGGCAGGTTCCGTGCTCCTGGCCAATTCCCTTCACCTGCAAGACTTCCCCAAGACGCCCGCAGCTTGGCTAAACCCCGCGCTGGCCACGAAGTGGGAGTCCATCCGTGCCGCCCGCCGCGTGGTCACCGGTGCTTTGGAGGTGCAGCGCACCGCCAAAGTGATCGGCGCCAGCCTTGAGGCGGCCCCTGTCGTGCATGTGGCAGATACGGCCATCCTCGCTGCCCTCAAGTCAGTCGATTTCGCCGACCTCTGCATTACAAGTGGTTTGCAACTGACCGCCGATCCCGAACCGGAGGAAGCGTTCCGCCTGCCCGAAGCCCCCGGCATCGGTGTGGTGTTCGAGAAGGCCGAAGGTCAGAAATGTCAGCGCTGCTGGAAGGTCTTGCCCGACGTGGGCAGCCACAAACACCCCGGCACCTGCAAACGGTGCAACGATGCGTTAAGGTAGGATGGGCAATCTTGCCCATGGCTGGGTCCAGACCCCGCTCGGCCCGGTTTCGGTAACGGAAGAGACCGGGCGGATCACACGGCTGGATTGGCGCGCCGGGCCGGACGAACCCAGCGCCCTGGTGACCGAAGCCCTGACCCAGCTTGTGGCTTATTTCGACGGCCGTCTGACTGCCTTCGACCTGCCGCTCGATTATGGCTTTGGCCTGCACGAGAGGGTCCGCCGGGCCATGGCCACGATCCCGTTCGGTGAAACCCTGACCTATGGCGACATTGCCCGCAGCGTGGAAGCCCCGGCGCAGGCGGTGGGGCAGGCTTGCGGGGCCAATCCCATCCCCATCCTCATCCCGTGCCACCGGGTGTTGGGGGCCAGGACGCTGGGCGGCTTTTCGGCCAAGGGCGGCGTTGAAACCAAAGTCTGGCTCTTGCGCCACGAACACGCAGGCGGCTTGCTGATCTGACCGGCTATAACGTTACAACCGGTCACAAAACGTGCAAATCCAAAGCATCGCCATGACTTTCCCCCATCCTCGCCCCCCACTATGACGGGCAAAACGGAGGGGACAATGGATAGGCAAGCCATCTCGGGCCGCTGGGCGGTTGCAGCACTATTCTTCATCAATGGCTTCAACATGGGCGCATGGGCTCCGCAAATCCCCCAGATGATGGAGCGGCACGGGCTGAAATCCGGCGTCATGGGCGTGTTGATCGTGATGATCGGACTTGGTGCCGTCTCGGCCATGATTTTTGCGGGCAAGCTCATCGCCCGGCACGGCTCTCGCAAGATGGTCATCATCTTCGGCTCGTGCTTCATCCCGATGTTCCCGTTGATGGTCCTTGCGCCCTCGCCGTGGATTGCCGTGCCCTTCCTGTTTCTGTTCGGGGCCTTTGGTGGTTGCATGGATGTGGCGATGAATGCCAATGCGGTGGCGGTGGAACGGCATCTGGGCCGGGCGATCATGTCATCCAGCCATGGGTTCTGGAGCCTGGGCGGCTTTATCGGCGGTGCTCTGGGCGGCCGCGCGATTGAGACGTATGGCTATGACAAACAAGCGCTTGGGGTGGCTGCGATCTGTGCGGTGGTGCTGCTGATCGCCAGCCGCTACATCGTGAACGACCCGCCGCATGGCGCCGAGGAGGAAAAGCCCAAGGCCCGCATGTTCCCGCGCATTCCGATCCTTTACGTGCTGGGGGCGATGGCCTTGTTTTCGATGGTGCCAGAGGGGGCGGTGCTGGATTGGGCCGCGGTCTATGTGAAATCAGAGATGGGGTCCGATCTGACGCGGCAGGGGCTGGCCTTCGGTTTGTTTTCGGGGGCCATGGCGATCGTCCGGTTCGCCGGTGACGCGGTGCGCAACCGGTTTGGCGCAGTCAGGACGTTGCGGGCCTCTGGCATCATCGGGGCGGTGGGGATTTTCGCAGGCGCTGTGGCCCCCAATGATATCGTGGCCATCGCGGGTTTTGCCTTTGCCGGGATCGGCGTGGCGAACATGGTGCCGATCATGTTCTCGGCGGCGGGCAATTATCCGGGTCTGCCGCCGGGGTCTGGCATCGCCACAACAACGATGATCGGTTACACCGGTTACCTGCTGGCCCCCTCGATCATCGGCTACATTGCCCAGCACGTCGGCTTCCGCTTCACCTATGCGGCGGTGGCTTTGCTGCTGTTGGTGGTGGTGACCCTTGCGGGCAAGGCAGCGTCGGCGGATGGGGTCAAGGCCTGACCTTCGAACGGGCCTGACCTTCGAACGGGCCTGACCTTCGAACGGGCCTGACCCACGAATAATTCAGCCTGATCGGGCAGGCCTAAGCTTCGAACAAGTCAGACTGACCGGGCAGGCGTGGTGCATCCAACCCCATATGGCGCCATGCTTTTTGACCCAGCATCCGGCCCCGCGGCGTGCGCAGGATCAGGCCTTGCTGCAACAGGAAGGGTTCGATCACCTCTTCAATCGCATCCCGCGCTTCTGACAGGGCGGCTGCGATGGTTTCGACGCCAACCGGGCCGCCGCCATAATGCTCGGCCAGCAGGGTCAGATAGCGGCGGTCGTTGCCATCAAGGCCCAGATGATCGACGCCCAGCCGTGTCAAGGCGTGGTCGGCAATCGCCTGCGTCAGACGGCCATCGCCCTCAACCGTCACGAAATCCACCACCCGGCGCAGCAAGCGGCCCGCGATGCGTGGCGTTCCCCGGGCGCGGCGGGCGATTTCCCTTGTGCCCGCAGGGTCTGAGGCCACACCCAACAAGCGCGCGGCGCGGGTGACGATCAGGTCAAGTTCGTCTTCGGTGTAGAACTCCAGCCGGGTCGGAATGCCGAACCGGTCGCGCAAGGGGGTGGTCAAGAGGCCAAGGCGAGTGGTGGCGCCGACCAGCGTGAAAGGCTGCAATTCAATCCGCACCGTACGCGCGGCGGGGCCTTCGCCAATCACCAGATCAAGCGCGAAATCCTCCAGCGCGGGGTAAAGAACCTCTTCCACCACTGGCGACAGGCGGTGAATTTCATCAATGAAAAGCACGTCCTTCGGCTCCAGATTGGTCAGGATCGCCGCAAGATCGCCGGGTTTAGCCAGCACCGGACCCGAGGTCATCCGAAACCCCACCCCCAACTCGCGCGCCATGATCTGTGCCAGCGTGGTCTTGCCAAGCCCCGGAGGGCCATGGAACAGCGTGTGATCCATCGCCTCGCCCCGCTGCTTGGCGCTTTGGATAAACACCCGCAGGTTGGCGCGGGCATCCGCCTGGCCGACGAAATCATCCAAGCTCTGCGGCCGCAAGGCGCGGTCCATATCCTGGGGTTGCTTGGTTGGTGAAATGGTGCGGTCTGGGGTCATCGGTTCAAGCTCCATGTTCGGGTGAGCAGGCGGTCCATCCAGGAGTGTTCGCGGCGAATGACCTTTTCTTCGGGCGTATCATGGTGCAACAAATCATGAATGGAAAACTGAAATCCGGCGGTCAGGCGCGGGTGAAGTTCGCGGGTGATGCCATATTCGCCCGCAACGTGCTGTTGCCGGCGGCCAATGATGTTTTGCTGCCCATAGGCAGAGCCGACATAGCGACCAACATCGGTGGTATCGGTGACAAGATAGATGCCACGCCATTGTGCCATCGCGGTGTGCCAATCGCTTGGCAGGTTGAGGATTTTGGGCTTTGTCAGGATCAGGCCGGTCCAATGCGGCAACGGCGGGCTGATGTGGCGAAACGCGGTCAGGACAACACCTCAGGGTCCATATTGGCGGCAATCCGGATCATGGCGCGGGTTCCGGGACGGGTTATTTGCAGGCGGCCGATTTCGGTCTGGAGTTCCGGGCGAGGGGTCAGAGTAAACTGGCGTTGGGTGCCGCCGTTCGGGTGGTGCCGGGCCGGATCAATATCAATTGCTCCGAAGTCTTTCATCAACCGCATCAGGCGAGGGTCGGCGTAGATATCGGCGATAGGGCGGTCGTGGAAGTCGGTAATCTCGAACAGGCCGGCGAAAACCATACAACCCGGGCCGATCGGCACAAAACTTGCCGCGAAGGGACGGTTAGACAGTGTGCGTGCCGACGGCTCTGAATGGAGGCTTTGATAAGCGTCGAAAAGGTCCGGGTGCTGGTCAACAAGGACGGGCAAGAGAGACCGCAAGGGTTCTAGTCTGGTCAAATGCAGAATGATCGAAACGTGGGCAGGATCAATCCCGGCGTCGCGCAATAAAGCATTGAATTTCATGGTCTAGCCCTTCGGTGCCAATAGCTTGAGGCTGGCCCGGATCAGCGTTGCCGTATCTGCCTCGGGCGCATCGGCGGATATGGTCATAACGGCCTGCGCCGCCTCGCCCTGACCATAGCCAAGGTTGACCAACGCTGACATGGCATCGGCGCTGAAGGCCGCACGGTTGCTTACGGCAGGCAGCGGGGCCGGGGTGCGGCGTTTGGGGGCAGGGGCCTCGATCACATCGGAGACCACAGCGGCGGCGGATGGCATCGTGCCTCCCAAGGTCATCATCCCCGGGGCCTTCGACTTCAGCTCCAATATCACTCGCTGTGCCAGTTTGGGGCCGACACCCTGCGCCGCCTGAATGGACCGCGCATCGCCAAGCGCTATCGCCCGCGCCACGCCATCTGCGCCCAAAGCTCCAAGGATCGACATCGAAGCTTTGGCGCCAACCCCTTGAACCGTCATCAAAAGCTTGTGCCACTCGCGGTCAAGCAGGGTCAGGAAGCCGAACAGTTGCAGCAGGTCTTCGCGCACCAGAAGGTCGGTGTACAAAGCCGCAGCCTCGCCCACCGGGGGAAGGGCGGCCAAAGTGCGGTCGTTGACATGGATGATATAGCCCACGCCGCGCACATCCAGCAGGACCTGATCCAGACCCTTCCAATCCACCACCCCCGACAGCTTGCCGATCATCCCGCAACCCTTATGAAAGCAGCCTTCCTCATCCCGCAGCCCTTTTCAACGCAGCCTCCAGCCTCCCGGCACTTTGCAGGTGGTGCGCGTGGCAGATGGCAATCGCCAGCGCGTCGGCGGCATCCGGCCCGGCAATCTCGACCCCGGGCAGTTGCAGGCGCACCATGTGGTCGACTTGCGCCTTGGCGGCATGGCCGACGCCCACCACGGCCTTCTTCACGGCATTGGGCGCATATTCCCCGATGGAAAGACCAGCCTGCGCCGGCACCAGCAACGCAATCCCGCGCGCCTGACCCAGCTTCAGCGTGGCCACCGCGTCCTTGTTGACAAAGGTATGCTCTACCGCCGCCGCATCGGGGGCATAGCGGCGCACCACTTCGGTCAGTTGGGAATGCAAGGACACCAGACGCTGCGCCAGATCCCCGTCGCCCGCGTCCGAGTGGCAGATGCCGTTGGCCACATGTGTAAGCCGCGCGCCCTGCACGTCGATCACCCCCCAGCCGAGGTTCCGCAAGCCCGGATCAATGCCAAGAACCCGCATCGCTGCCCCCCTGTTATTGTTACCAGACGGTTAGCACGAAAAGAGAACATCCGCCAAGCGGTTTCGCTTCAAGCGTCCGTCGTCGTGCCGTTGCTGAAAGCGGCACCTAGTCAGCCGAAAGCGACGCTATTGCGGTTTCCGCCGATTTTTGTTAATGAAATCAAAGCGTAACTGTGGCGTGCAGCCATGCGCGGCGCGCAAGACGGCCTTGCTTGGCGTCCCCTTGCTGCACGTTCGCTGCCAGACTATTTAGTGGGCATCGAGAGCGGAACATCGCTCTGTGCTTGTGCAGTTTTGAAAGGATAACCGCCATGGCTTCTTATGAGACGTCCCGCGCGGCCCCGCTTGGCGCCGTCACCATTTTCCGCATGGTCCAGTCCGTGGCCCATACGGTTGAAACGCTGAAGGCGTGGAACTCGGCCCGTATCACCCGCAAGTCGTTGAACCGTCTGTCGAACCGTGAACTTGACGACATCGGCCTGTGCCGTGGCGACATCGAACTTATCGGTCGTTGAACCAATGACCAGCCAGATTTAAGGCCGCTGCAGAATGCAGCGGCCTTTTGTTTTGAACCTTTGCGACGTGCTTTATTTCAGCCTCAGCAGCAGGTCATCCAGCTTGCCAGCGATAAAGACTGTCACCGGCTCGGCCTGCATGATCAGGCCGCCCACGTGGTCAACCGCATTGCCAGCCGTCAACGACGCGACACGCGCGTTGTAAGATTGCGACCCAACCTCATGATACATCAGGCCTTTCATCAGAAAGACGCAAGCCAGCACAAACATGATCGGCCCCATAACAGAGCGCCGCTGTGCTGAAGGGCGGTGGTAGAAGGACCGGCCCAAGGTCCCCACCGCCTCAAATCCGTAACCTTCGGCCCGCATTTTCTGAATGCGCGCCACGCGCCGATAAAAATCGGCTGTATTAGAGTCGGTCATACCAGTCCCCTGATTCCGACCCCCACCTAGGTCAGATTAGGGTCGGAATGTGGCGAAACTGGGGCAAAAACGCCGATTGCGGCAAAGACGTGTCGATCAGCCTTAGTTCCGCCGCAGGACCAATGCCGACCATTCACCAAGATCCTCACGCGAAACCGGTGTGAAACCGGCTGCGACATAGGCCGCGGTGATCGTTTCCGCCTGCACGACCAGAAGGCCCGACAGGATTACCAGTCCGTCCTTGGCGCAGTGGCTTGCCATCGCCGGGGCCAGTTCGATCAGCGGACCCTTGAGGATATTGGCGAAAATCAGGTCAAAGGGTGCGGCAGCCTTGATCTGCGGATGGGCAAAGCCCGCCGCCTCCAGACACTTCACCCGGCCCGCATGACCGTTGACCGCCACATTCGCCTCGGCCACATCGACCGCAACCTGATCAATATCTGATGCAATCACCAGCGCATCAGGCAGAACCGCCGCCGCCGCCATCGCAAGAACCGCCGTGCCGCAGCCAACGTCGATGACCTTGGCGGGCCGGAAGCCTTCATTGTAAAGCTGGTCCCAGGCGCGCAGACAGCCCAGTGTGGTGCCGTGGTGACCGGTTCCAAAGGCCACCGTCGCCTCTATCAGCAAGGCAATCCGGTCGCCTTGCGCCAGAATTCCATCAACCTTGTCAGCATCATGGCTGCCATAGACGTAAAAGCGGCCCGCCTCGACCGGCGACAGTTCGCGCTTGACCTTGGCCACCCAATCCACCTCGGGCAGTTCAGATACGGCGAAGGGTTTCGCTTCAAACGCAAGGGCAAAGATCTCCAGCATGATCATGTCCGGCGGGTCGAGAAAATAGGCGCCAACTTCCCACAGGCCAGAGTCATCCTCAATCTCGAACACGCCGACGCCAACCGGCTCTGGCGTCATCTTTTCAAGGGCTTGCGCCATGGCGTTGGCGGCATCCTCGCCGATCAGTGTGGTCAGCGCGGTAAATGTGGGCATGAAGCGGCCTTTCGCGGCAAGGGTCTAACCGGGGCGATTATGCCGCCTGTTGCGGCAGGTCAAGCGTGGCCTGCGCTGCAAGTGATGTTGACATGGGGCGCGGCACAAGGGACACTTTGGGCAATTGCGACGGTTGGCGATTTGCACAAAGCAGGACGCCAAGGACCAGATATGTCAGAGCGATCATGCCCGAAGACTCGCCTGTGCTTGCCCCGTTGATCCGCGCGCCACGGCGTCAGCGCGGGCCTGCACTTTCAGTGCCGCGTATCCTGGAAGAGTCGATTGTTCTGATTGATACCAAAGGGTTGGAGGCTTTCAGCTTTCGTATCCTTGCCGCCCGTCTGGGCTGTCAGGCGATGAGCCTGTATCACTATTTCCCCTCCAGGTCGCATCTGTATGAGGCACTGGTGGATCAGTTGATTGCCGAGGCTGCCACCTATGACAGGTCTGGCGATTGGCGTGACACGTTGCAGGCGGCGGCGGGGGCCTATCGGCGGATGGCATTGCGACATCCTGGAATGTTCATGTATTTCAGTGGGTTTCGGTTGAACAACCATGCCGGGCTTGGCTTTCTGGAAGGCATTTTGCGCATCTACGAAGACGCCGGACTAAAGCCGGAGGACCGCGCGCGGCACTATCGGATTTTTGGCCACTATCTTGTGGGGGCCTGTCTGGATGAAGTGGTCAAAGGGCCCTCTGCCACAAGCCCTGTCCCCTTTGACGAGGCCCGCAAGGCTTACCCCAGTCTTATGGCGGTCGGCCCCTATTTCGTAAGCGAACGCCAGAAAGAGGTGTTCATGGCCGGGATCGACCTGTTGATCAAGGGGATAGAGGCCGCCCTAAGCCGGTGATTACGCCTGTACTTTCAGGCCAATCGGGCAGCTGACGCCGATGCCGCAATAGCCACCGGGGTTCTTGGCAAGGTATTGCTGGTGATAGTCCTCGGCAAAGTAAAACGTCGGCGCGGGCAGAATCTCGGTGGTGATGACACCGTAGCTCTTGGCGTTCAAAGCCGCTTGAAAGGTGGCCTTGCTGGCCGTGGCGGCCTGGGCCTGAGCGTCGGAATAGGTATAGATTTCAGAGCGATAGGTGGAGCCTGTGTCATTGCCCTGGCGCATGCCTTGCGTCGGATCATGCCCCTCCCAGAAGGCTTTCAAGAGGGCTTCGCAGGTGACGATGGAGGGGTCATAGATCACCCGCACCACCTCGTTATGGCCGGTCAACTGGGTGCAGGTTTCCTTGTAGGTTGGATTGGGGGTCATGCCTGCGGCATATCCGGTCATCGTCAGCCAAACCCTTGGAATCTTGTAGAAAATCCGCTCGCCCCCCCAGAAACAGCCCATGCCGAACAGGGCCACTTCGAAGCCATCGGGGATGGCGGATTTGAGCGGGATGCCCGACAGGAAATGCGTCTCAGCCGTGGGAAGCGGGGTTGCGCGCCCGGGCAGAGCCTTGTCTGGCGTGACCATGTCAGTCTTGCGGCGGTCAACCAGAAACATCGCGGCCTCCTTGGTTGGGATGGCAGGAATATAGGGGGTGAGGGGCGTGATGGGTAGAGGCGCTGGCGAGGGCGTGAGGGGCTGTAACAAAAGCGTAGGGTTTGCGTAGGGTTTCCCGTAGTTTTTGCGTAGCTACAGGGCGTCACGGTGGGGTAGGGGGTTGGTAAGGGTTTGGGGGGTAGAACTTCGGATGGATTCTGCTCCAAATCTCCTACTCGAGAGCGGCTACCTGATCGCGAGGCGCCTTAACGCACCTACGTAAATACCCAGAAGCACACGCATGTCATCAACGTCTTTGAAGAACGACTGAGCGTCGACGCCATTTTTAGGGCTCAACTGCTTATGCTCAAGTTTCAAGTGCAACACCCCCGGCCTGCAGGGCATAGGATGTTGCGATGGACAGACGATACAAGCACCCTGGCAGCGAGGAACGTGGCG
>JAYSQA010000063.1:0-27074 GCA_043721775.1 Rhodobacterales bacterium | reverse complement strand
CACCGCCTGGAACCGCTTCGCCAACGACCCAAATACCGTAACCTCAATCACAACCAGAAGCTGGGCACAGGTCAATTGAACGGGCCGTTGGTATAAGATCTGGTCCGCAATATCTGGGCTTCGGATCAGCATTTCGACTGGGATGGCAAATACTTCAAAGGTATCAGGGGCCTGAAGGGCGACCCTGCACCGGTCCGAGGCTCCGTCCCGGTGATCAATGCCGCAGGCTCGCCGCAGGGGCGCGAGTTCGCCACCGACAACGCCAACTTCCTCTTCACCCCGGCCATCGACCTCGCCCGTTCGAAAGAAAAGATCGCCGCCCTGAAGGCGCAAGCCGCCGCCAAGAACCGCAAGGTCGGCGTCCTGACCTTCAGCCACGTCGTCTGCCGCCCGACCGAGAAAGCGGCGCAGGATTACATCCGCTACATCGTCGATGAAAACGCCGATTGGCAGGCGACGGATAACCTGATCCGCCTGCAACTGGCCCACGCCCTGTCCTTCCCGCATGATCTGCTGACGCAAATCCGCTACGGCTTTGCCCTTGGCCACGGTGGCATCCCTCTGATCGGCACGCCGGATCAAGTGGCGGCAGGCCTGATCCGCTTGGCAGAGACGGGGTTTGCGGGCACCACGCTGTCCTTCGTCGACTACATCAAGGAATTCCCCTATTTCCGGGATGAGGTTCTGCCGCGTCTTGAAAAGGCTGGCATCCGCTGAAATACCAAGCAGCCCACTGCCGTCAGGCAAAGGGCCGCCCTTGACCGCCGCACGTCCTTAATGCGCGAAAGCCGCCACATCGGCACGCCAGCCCGCCCCAGCCATCGGCCCGCGCTGCGTGACAGCCAAGGCACCTGCGGCAGCCGCCAGACGCAGCGCCTTGGCAGGTGCCACTCCCTCGCACCACAGCGCGGTAAAGGTCCCGGCAAAACAATCGCCCGCCCCGGTGGGATCAACCTCTGTAACCGCAAACGCCGCCTGCTCCAGCCGCCTGCTCGCGTCAAAATAGCTGGCCCCGCAGGCCCCCCGCTTCCAGACCACCGCCTTGATGCCCCGCGCCAGATGCTCGGCCACTGCCGTCTCGCGCCTGGAACAGGCAAGGTACAGCTCCTCGCCCGAGGGCAGAAAAAGGTCTGTCAGCCCCAGCATCGCCGCCACCGTCTCAGTCAAGCCCTTCTGCCCCAACACTTCCTTGCGCAGGTTCGGATCAAAACTGACCGTGCCGCCCTGCGCCTTCACCTGCCGCGCCGCAGCCAGGGCCATCGCCTGCATCGACACCGACGACAGCGAGGTTCCCACCACATGCAGATGCCGCGCCCGTGCCAGCAAAGCCGCGGCCTCCGGCCCAATGGCAATCGAAGCACATGCCGAATGGGCAATGTTGAAGACAAAATCCCGCGAACCATCAGGGCGATAGCGCACAAAGGCGCTGCCTGTCGGCCGTTCAGGGTCCACCGTCACCGCAGAGATATCCACCCCGTCCGCAGCCAACCGCTTCAGATTGACCCGCCCGAAATCATCATCTCCCACCGCCGAGATAATCCCGGCAGAAGCCCCCATTCGTGCCACCTGACTGATGTAGATCGCAGGCGCGCCCGAGGGGTAGGGGCCGGTCAGGGCAATCGGCTGGGCAAACCCCTCGCCCAGTGCATCGGCCATGATCTCGACCAGGATTTCCCCCAGCGTAACGATCATGCGGTGACGTCCACCACCACACGGCCCTTGACCTCACCCTTCAGGATTGCGGCCCCCAGGGCAGGCAGGTCGGTCAGGGTAGCAGGCACCACCATCGCCTCCAGCTTCGCCATCGGCAGGTCGCTTGCGATCCGCGCCCAGGCCCGCTGCCGCCCGGCAAAGGGCTTCATCACGCTATCAATTCCCAGCAAATTCACCCCGCGCAGCAGGAATGGAATAACGGAAGCCGGCAAGCCCGATCCGCCCGCCAACCCTACCGCCGCAACCGAGGCGCCATATTTCATCTGCCCCAATACCCGCGCCAGCATCGCGCCCCCCACGGCATCAATGCAACCCGCCCAAACTTCGGCCTCCAAAGGCCGCTTCACGGTCTCGGCCAACGCGGCCCGCGGAATGATCCGGGCCGCCCCAAGGTCACGCAGATAGGCCTCCGTCTCAGGCCGCCCGGTTACCGCCGCCACCTGATAGCCAAGCTGCGCCAAAAGGGCCACGGCAACCGAACCTACCCCGCCCGCAGCCCCTGTCACCAAGACCTCACCGCCCGCAGGCACCAGCCCGTGATCCTCCAGCGCCAGCACCGCCAGCATCGAGGTCAGACCAGCCGTCCCCACCGCCATCGCAGCCCGTGTCGTCAGGCCGCCAGGCAAAGGCACCAGCCAATCGGCTTTGACCCGCGCCTTGGTGGCATAACCGCCCCAATGCACCTCTCCCACGCGCCAGCCGGTCAGCACCACCTTGTCGCCGGGGCTATAGCGGGCATCCGAACTGGCCTCTACCGTGCCCGCAAAATCAATGCCCGCCACATGCGGCCAAGTGCGCACGAGCCCGCCGCCATTGGCCGAAAGACACAAGCCATCCTTGTAGTTCAGCGTCGAGTATTCGACAGCCACCGTCACCTCACCGGCTGGCAGCGCACTGTCCTCCAACTCGCGCACAAAGGCTTCCGCCTGCCCCTCGGTATTCTTCTCCAGCACCAGCGCCCGAAACATCGCGATCCCTCCCAAATGGTTAGCCGCACATTGCCATGTGGCCGGGCAGATGCAACCACCCCCCGCACCCCCATTGCTCTTTGCCCAAATACTCCGGTGGGGCACGGGGAGGCTCGCCTCCCCGCCCTTCAGCCGACGACCGGGTGGGCATCAAGCGCCAACCCGGCCCTGATCGCCTTCTTGTCGATCTTGCCCACCGATGTCTTCGGGATCGCCTCCACCCGCATCACCCGTTCCGGCGCGGCCCAGCGTGACAGCCGCCCGGTGCTGATCGCCGCCTGCACCGCCGCATGAACGGCCATCTCGACGTCATCGCGCGCCACGACCAACACCACCGACCGCTCGCCCCATTGCGCATCCGGAATGCCGACGGCGGCCACCTCTGCCACGCCCGGCACCGCCGACACGATGCTTTCCAGTTCCAGCGAGGATATCCACTCTCCGCCCGACTTGATCACATCCTTCAGCCGGTCGGTGATCCGCAGGGTGCCGTCCGCCGCCATGTTCCCGACATCGCCGGTGTGCAGCCAGCCGCCCCGCCACAAAGCGGCCGAGCGTTCCGGGTCGTTCAGATAGCCGTGGGTCAGCCAGGGTGCGCGCGCCACGACCTCACCCGTGGCCAGCCCATCATGCGCCACGTCCTGCATGTCCGGGTCCACCACCCGGATTTCCACCATGGGCGCCGCCTTGCCCGTCGCCGTCCGGATCGTCGTCGTATCGTCCGGCCCCTGACTTGCCACCATGTCGGCAATCGTCAGGATTGGGCAGGTTTCCGACATGCCATAGCCGGTATGCACGTCAATTCCCCGCGCCAAAGCCATCCGCGCCAACCCCTCGGGCAGGGCCGAGCCGCCGACAAGCACCTTCCAGTTCGAAAGATTCACCGCCTCGCTGCCGGGCGCGTTCAGGATCATCGCCAGCACCGTCGGCACGCAATGCGAGAAGGTCACGCCATGTTCGGCAATCAGGAACAACAGCTTTTGCGGCTCGTATCGCCCCGGATAGACCTGCCGCATCCCAAGCATGGTGGCGATCAGCGGAAAGCCCCAGCCGTGCACATGGAACAAGGGCGTCAGCGGCATATAAACATCGTTGCTCTTGATCCCGCCCCGCCCCGGCACCGGCGCAAGGCAGGCGATCACCCCGAACGAGTGCAACACCAGCTGCCGGTGCGAATAGGTCACGCCTTTCGGGTCGCCAGTCGTGCCTGTGGTGTAAAACAGCGTGGCCCGTGTGGTTTCGGGGAAGTCGGGAAAGGCAAAACCCGCATCGCCTGCGGCCACCAGCGTCTCATACTCCCCGGCAAAACCATCCGGCACCTCGTTCGGCTTTTCGGCCAGCAGGATCAACGCCACTGGCCGCATGATCCGGGGCAGCAACGGCAAAAGCAGCGGCAGGAAATCCTGATGCACCAGGATTGCATCATCCCCGGCATGGTTGATCGTATACAGGATCTGCTCCGGCGACAGCCGCACGTTCACCGTATGCAGCGTCGCCGCCAGCATGGGAATGGCGAAGAAGCATTCAAGGTAGCGGTGGCTGTCATAGTCCATCACTGCCACCACAGCGCCCGGCCCCAACCCCAGCCCAGCCAAAGCCGAGCCCAGTCTGGCTATCCGGCCCCCGAACTCGGCATAGCTCATCTCAAACTGCGAGCCATAGGTGATGCGTTGCGCCGGGGCCGCTGCAAGCCCGGTTTTCAGCATCTGGCCAATCACCAAAGGATAATCCATCGCACCCCCCCAAGGTTTTGCCCATCTTAGCAGGGCGCAAGGGCAGCGGTGAAAAATCCTCAGGCAACGTCAAGCAATCCGCGCCCCTTCAGCAAAGGCTCCACCCCCGGCATCCGGCCCCGGAAGCGGGTGTAAAGCACCTCTGCCTCTTCCGAGCCGCCCGCCGACAGGATGAACTTTTCCAGCTTGGCGGCGGTTTCGGGATCAAAGGCATCGCCTGTCTCTTCAAAGGCCGCGAAGGCGTCGGCATCCATGACTTCCGACCACATATAGCTGTAGTAGCCGCTGGAATAGCCGTCGCCACTGAAGACGTGCGAAAAATGCGGCGTCGCATGCCGCATCCTGATCGCCGTGGGCATCCCCAGACCCTCCAGCACCTCCGCCTGTTTCTGCATCGGGTCCGCCGGAGCCGCGCCCTCATGAAACGCCAGATCGACCATGGCGCTGGAGATGAACTCCACCGTCGCAAAGCCCTGATCATAGGTCCCCGCCGCCAGCAGACGCTTCAGCATGTCGGCGGGCATCGGTTCGCCGGTCTCATAGTGGCGGGCGTGCTTTTCCAGCACTTCCGGCACTTCCATCCAATGCTCGTAAAGCTGGCTTGGCAATTCAACAAAGTCCCGCGCGACGTTGGTGCCAGAGATGAAACCATAGGTCACATTGCTCAGCATCTGGTGCAGCGCATGACCGAATTCGTGGAACAAGGTGCGCGCATCGTCATAGGACAGCAGGCACGGATCACCCTTGGCAAAGTTGCACACATTCACCACCACAGGCCGCTGATCACCGCCCAACTTGCGCTGTCCGCGAATGTCCGAACACCATGCACCCGACCGTTTAGACCCCCGCGCAAAGTAGTCGCCAATGAACACCGCAATATGCTCACCCCGACGAAAGACTTCCCAAGCCCGCGCATCAGGATGATACAGCGGCACATCCAAGGGCTTGAACTCCAGCCCGAACAACCGCGTGGCGCAGTCGAACATAGCACCCAGCATCGCCTCAAGGCCAAGGTAGGGCTTCAGAATCGCCTCATCCAGATCATGCTCGGCGTGGCGGCGCTTTTCCGAATAATAGCGCCAATCCCAAGCCTCCAAAGGCCCGGCAATCCCGTCGGCATGCAGCATGGCTTCCAGCACAGCCGCATCGCCCAACGCGATGCGCTTGGCAGGCTCCCACACCCGCAACAGCAAATCGCGCACCCGGCCCGGAGTCTTCGCCATCTCCGGCTCCAGCTTGTAGGCGGCAAAGCTGTCGTAGCCCAAAAGCTTCGCCCGCTCCTCGCGCAAGCGCAGCGTCTCGGCCGCGACCCCACGGTTGTCGGTCGCCCCACCATTGGCACCGCGCAGACCCCAAGCCTCACAGGCCTTTTGCCGCAGGTCGCGGCGGGGGGAGAACTGCAAGAACGGCACGATGATCGAACGTGACAGGGTCACCACCGGCCCCCCCACCTTCTTCTCCTCCCCCGCCGCCCGAGCGGCATCGACAACAAAGCCCGGCAGCCCCACCAGATCAGCCTCGCCCAGCGCCATGAACCATTCCCGCTCATCGGCCAGCACATTCTGGCTGAACCTGGTGCCCAGCACCGCCAGCTTGGATTTCACCGCCGTCAACCGCTCCGACGCTTCGCCCTCCAGTTGCGCACCGGACCGCACGAACATCCGTCGATACAACTCCAACACCCGGCCCTGTTCATGGCTCAGCCCCAAAGCCTCCCGCCCCTGCCACAGCGCTTCGATCCGTTGAAACAATGCCCGGTTGTTGGTGATTTCCGATGCATAAGCGGAAAGCTTCGGCGCCATCTCGCTTTGCAAAGCCTCCCGCGCATCGGTGCTGTCAGCCCCCACAAGGTTGTAAAACACCCCGCAGACCCGGCTCAAGGCCTCCTCGCTCAACTCCAGCGCCTCGATCACATTCTCAAATGTCGGCGCCGCAGCCTCCCCGGCAATCTCCGCCACCCTTGCCCGCGCCTCGACCAAAGCCGCTTCGAAAGCCGGCCCAAAATCCTCATCCCTGATTGCCCCAAAAGGAGGCAACCCAAACGGAGTCTCCCAGTCCATCAACAGCGGATTGCTCATCTTTTACCCTTTCATTTGTTCATAAATATCCCGGGGGTGAGCCCGGAACGGGCGAGGGGGCTGGCCCCCTACTTGCTCTGCATCCTCAACCGCCGCTCCAGGCTCCGCAAGGCCAGGCTCAGGCCGATCGTCATCACAAGGTAAAGAAGGGCTACCATATTGTAGGTCTCGAAATAGCGAAAGTTGCCTGCCGCCTGCACCTTGCCCAGTTGCGTGATGTCTGCCACGCCAAGGATGCTGACCAAAGAACTGTCCTTCACCATCGCCACAAAATCATTCCCCAACGGCGGCAATATCATCCGGAACGCCTGTGGAAAGACAATGTGCCGGAACCGCTGCCAGCCCGACAGGCCCAGCGACATCGCAGCTTCAACCTGCCCCTTGTCGACTGCCTGCAAACCCGCCCGGAAAACCTCGGCCAGAAAGGCCGAGTAGGCCAGCGTCAAAGCCATCACCGCCCGCGCAATCAACGGAAAATCCCGCGAGATCACCGGCGCAGCCCCCACAAACCCAGCCCCCCAGTTCCACGCAAAGACCAGCGCCGGAGACAGAACGAAGGCCACGTACAACAGCAGAACCATGATCGGCACACCCCGGATCACCTCGATCCAAAGCCGGGCCGCCTGTCGCAGTACGCGGTAGCGTGACAGCCCGGCCAAGGCCAAAGCCAGCCCCATAGCGCAGGCCATCGCATAGGCCACCAGGGTTACCGCAACCGTCACCTCGATGCCCTTCACCAGGGTTCCCATCACCTGGCTGTAAATTTCGGATGTCCAGACCTGATAGAACATCCACAGGCCGGTGACCCCAAGGATCACCAGCCACCATGGAAATTCCTCGCCTTCGCGTGACGTCAAGTCAGTTCATCTTGTAATCAAGGAACCATTTCTTGTTCAGCGCATCAAAGGTGCCATCCGCTTTCAGCGCCGCAATCCCGGCGTTCATCCTGGCTTCCCAGTCCGAACCTTTTGGGAAGATGAAACCGAAATCCTCGGTGCCCAAGGGATCGCCCACCAGCTTCAGCTTGCCGCCAGAGGCCGCAACATAGCCTTCACCGGCTGTCTTGTCGGTCAGAACTGTATCGACGTCTCCGGCCTTCAACGCTTCCACGCTGGTGCCGAAGGTTTCGAACAGCTTGATGCGCGGGTTGGCCTCGTTGCCGTCCAGCACGTCATAGACCGCCGTATAGAACGGCGTCGTCCCGGCCTGCGCACCGATCAGCAGCTTGTCATTGGCCCCAAACGATTTGGCATCGGCGAACCGCGTCTCGTCCCCGCGCACCATCATCACACTTTCCGACCGCATGTAGGCGTCGCTGAAATCAACCTTCGCCTTGCGCTCATCAGTAATGGTAATTCCCGTCATGCCCATGTCGAACTGGCCCTCTGACACCGCCGGGATCATCGCATCCCACGAGATGTTTTCATACTTTACAGTGAAGTTCAGCCGCTTTGCCATTTCTGCAATCGCGTCATATTCCCAGCCAATCGCCTTGCCGTCCTTGTCGAGGAATTGCAGCGGCGGATAGGCGTTTTCCGTCACGATGGTGATCTCTTTGCCCTTGAGATCAGGCAGACCATCAGCAACGGCCACAGTCGCAAAAGCGGCGAGTGTCAGACCGGCCAGAGCGGATGCAGTTTTCATGTGTGAACTCCCTGTCACGAAGTGATGCGCCAGACTATCCGTCGAGACGCAGGCGGGGGCAAGGGCAAGGGGGCCTCGGCGCCGGGTTCTGTTCGGCAGTTTGAAGCGCAACGGGGGCCGTTCGACAGAAATACAACCTCTGAGTGCACATCAGCCTTTGGGTTCGCTTTAAGGTCTGGCATTTCAAGGCGATCCGGTTAATGCTGCACCAAGGTGTGTTTGCGACCTTTTTCGGGAACAACCAAAGGCTGGATATGTGATCAACGCTCCGGACATTGATGACCCGGCCAAACGCCTGACAGCGCCGCTGACGCTTGCGGCGGTTGAGGTTTTTCACAACAGCCGCTTTCCGGTCTGGGTGTTCGACATCGACAGGTCCCGCGTCATCTGGACCAATGATCCTGCGCTGGAAGTCTGGGCTGCCGCCTCGTCCGAAGAGTTGCAAACGCGCGATCTTGCGGCGGATATGTCAAGCTCGGTTCGGGCGCGGTTGCAGCAGTATCAGGCGGGCTTTCGCAACGGTGTGCATTTTGACGAACAGTGGACGATCTTTCCGCGCGGCGTCCCCCGGCCCCTGCTGTGCCGGTTTCGCGGCTGCCTGCTGGACGATGGCCGGATGGCCATGCTGTGCGAGGCGCAGGCGATCAACCCCGATGACGTGAACCTTCTGCGCAGTTCACAGGCCCTGCTTTATACCGCAGTGATGGTCACCACCTATTCGGCTTCGGGTGCCTGCACCTATGCCAACCCCGCCGCCCGCCGTGCTTTTCCGGTGACCGAACAGGCTGCCTTGACCCGGTTCAAGAACTTTGCCCTGCGCGAACTGCTGTCCAAAGAACCTGAGGCCGAGGCGGAAGGCACCTATCTCAGCGACGTGGCCACATCGCGTGGGGTGCGTCGTCATGAGGTGGAGATCCGGCAAAGCTATGATCCCCTGGAAGGCCGCAAGAATTTCCTTGTGACCGAGGTGGATGTGACCGAACAGGAAGTGGCCAAGCGAGAGATGGCGGTACTTGCCACCAGCGATGCCTTGACCGGTCTGCGCAACCGGACCTATCTGGCCAGCGCTGCCCCGGCTTTCCTTGCCTCGGCTGCGCGCAACGGCAAGATCGCAGCTTTGCTGCTGCTGGACATCGACCGCTTCAAATTCGTCAATGACAGTCTGGGCCATGCCGCAGGCGACACGCTGTTGCAGGAAATCACCCGCAGGCTTAGCCATGCCCTGCCTGAAACCGCCCTGCTGACGCGGCTGGGGGGGGATGAGTTCTGCTTCATGCTGACCGAGGACGAGGGGGAACGGGCTTTCTTGCGCGTCGGCACCTCGATTCTGCGGCAACTGCGCCGCCCCATGCTGGTCGACATCCACAACCTTAGCGTCTCTGCCAGCATCGGGCTGGCGATTTCAGAAAAAGGCATGACGACCTTTGACGAATTGTTGCGCAAGGCGGACCTTGCCCTGTTTGATGCCAAGGGCAACGGCGGCAACGCGGTGCGGGCGTTCCGCCCCGAATTGGCCGAACGCAGCCACCGCTTCCTCTTGGTCGACACCGAACTGCGCGAAGCTTTGACTCGCAACCGACTGGAACTGTTCTATCAGCCCCGCGTGTCCTTCAAGACTGGCAAGATCGTCGCCGCCGAAGCGCTGATCCGGCTGAACTCGCCCACTGGCTCGCTGGTTCTGCCGGGCGAGTTCATTCCGATTGCCGAGGCTACTGGCCGCATCGCCTCCATTGGTCGCTGGGTGCTGCGCGAGGCGGTGCGCCATCTGGTGACGCTGCGCCAGCAAGGCAGCGCGATCAACCTGTCCGTCAACGTATCACCCAAACAATTCGCCGACCCATCGTTTCTGGCGTTGCTGCGACACGTCAGGCCCACAATTGACAGCGTGCAGGGCGATATTGAACTTGAAATCACCGAGAACGTTCTGATCGACAGCGACCGGCGGTTGCAGCGCGTGCTGATGCAAATCTCTGACCTTGGCTACAAGCTGGCGATTGATGACTTTGGCACCGCCTATTCCAACCTTGCCAGCCTGACCCGCTATCCGATTTCCTGCATCAAGATCGACCGCAGCCTGATCGCTCACAAGGATTTCCGCCTGCTTGTGACGGGGGTGATGACCATCGCACGGACCTTTGGTGCAAGGATCGTGGCCGAAGGTGTCGAGACGGAAACCCAGCGCCTTTGGTTGGAAAAGCACCATTGTGACGAGTTTCAGGGCTTCCTTTTCTCTAAGCCGGTGCCGTTTGCCGAGTTGCAGAAGATGGTGGCCGCCGGGCGCTGACGCCGGGCGTAGAGCGAAAATTTTTCGCCGAAAAATTATGGCCCGGTCAACTGGCGTTGGGACGGATCAGAAAGGCTTGTGCTGCGGCAATGCCCGCGGCCGTGATCGTGTGAGGAACGCCGGGCAGGATGACCACCTTGGTGTCAACACCGGCGGCGGAAAGCCTTTGCCCTGCTTGCGAGCTTGACCGGTACGAGATGACCGGATCCGCCGTGCCGCCGACCAGCAGGGCGCGGGCCCCCGGTTGCGGGGTAGGTGTGCCGGTGAAGGCAAGGCGTCCGGCGAAGGCCACCACCTCTGACACCTTGCCCCGCGCCAAAGCGTCCAGCGCCATGATGGAGCCTTGGCTGAAGCCTACCAGGATCACATGATCCGCCTTGGCCTGCGCCTTGGCCGCATCAATCAGCGCATCCAAGGCAGGCCGCGCCGCCTCGACCCGGGCGGGCCGGTTCGCCTCGGTGACGCCAGCGACCGAGAACCATTGGCGGGCCGTGCCACCGCCATCAAAAGGTTGGGTGCCATCGGGCGACAGGAACACGGCATCCGGCAGCGATTGCGCAAAGTGTTGCGCCAAGGGCCGCAGGTCGGCCCCGCTGGAGCCAACGCCGTGCAGCAGCAGAACAAGCGTTGTCATGTCTAACCTTTCGCCCAAGGCAGATCAGGACCTGCGGGCACGATGCCATTCGGGTTCAGCGTTTTGATCGAGTAGTAACCCTGCTTGATATGGTCGATGCTGACCGTCCCGGCCACGCCGGGCAGGGCATAAATCCGCTCCAGATAGTCTTGCAGACAGGGATAGTCGGTGATGCGACGCAGGTTGCATTTGAAGATGCCATGATAGGCGGCGTCGAAGCGCACCAGCGTCACGAAGGCGCGGAT
This sequence comes from Rhodobacterales bacterium, assembly GCA_043721775.1. Taxonomy (GTDB): domain Bacteria; phylum Pseudomonadota; class Alphaproteobacteria; order Rhodobacterales; family Rhodobacteraceae; genus Stagnihabitans. The sequence continues at coordinate 15,775 of JAYSQA010000063.1, read as the reverse complement.
GTCGGTTTCAGTGAAACGGTCACCGTGCAGGAAAGGGCGCGTGTCGGACAGCAGCTCCTCCAGCATGTCCAGCGTCGCGAAAACTTGGGCCACTGCTTCATCATAGGCCAGTTGCGTGGTGGCAAAGCCCGCCCGGTAGACGCCGTTGTTCAGTCCGGGATAGATCACGTCGTTCAAAGCGTCGATCTGCACGGCAAGGTCTGCCGGGTACAGGTCAGGGCCAGAGGCCAGTGCGCCAAAACCCGCGTTGAACATCCGCACAATATCAGCGGATTCGTTTGACACGATGGTTTTGGTCTTCTTGTCCCACAGTGCGGGAACCGTGGCCCGGCCCGTGAAATCAGGATCAGCGGCGGTGTAAAGTTCGTGCATATAAGAGGCGCCGTTGACCTGATCCAGCGTTGCCCCCGGATAGGTGCCAAAGCGCCAACCCTGCGACGTCAGCGCGGGTTCCACCACGGAAATTGACACCGCATTTTCCAATCCCTTCAGCTTGCGCGCCATCAGCGTCCGGCTGGCCCAAGGACAGATCAGCGCGACATAAAGGTGATACCGCCCCGCCTCGGCCGGAAAGTCGCTGCTGCCGTCCGAGGCAACCCAGTCGCGAAAGCTTGAGATCTGGCGGACAAAACCGCCCTTTTCGTCCTTGGCCTGAACCGGTTGCCAGTCTTCCTGCCATGTGCCGTTGATCAGCATGTCACTTCCTTACCACGTTGATCGGGGTGCCCCAGGGGTCAGCCAAGCTATCCGACCCGCCACGCTTCACGATCGCCTCATAGTCCAGCGCATCGGCGCGCAGGGTCAGTTCCGCAAGGCCGGTGGCCGGGAAAGAGCGCGCCTTGGCGTTGCGGCTGTTCCAGACGTTGGTTGCAATGTGGTGATGATAGCCGCCCGAGCCATAGAAGGCCGCACCCGGATAGTGCGAGGTTACCGGCATGCCGATGATATCGCGATAAAATTTCTCAGCTTCATGCACGTTGCCGACTTGCAGGTGAACATGGCCGATGGTCAGGCCTTCCGGCGCACCCGCGAAGGGCTTCTTGGACGACCGCGCGACATCGTTCAGATCAAGCCCCTCGGTCGCCATCTTGATGCTGCCATCGGGGTTGTACCAGGCCAGACGGGGACGGTCGGCATAAACCTCTATTCCGTTGCCTTCGGGGTCGGCCAGATAGATCGCTTCAGACACCAGATGGTCGGACGCGCCCTGCAAGGAAATCTGGTTTTCCGAACTGTGGATCAGCCAGGACCCAAGCGCCGCCCGGGACGGCATCAGGAACGCGGTGTGAAACAACCCCGCCTCACGCGGCGTACTTTGGCGGGCGGCTTTGTCGCCGCGCAACTCGATCAGCACATCGTTGCCCAAGCCCAGCCGCACCACGGCCCCATCGCTGCTAAGCCGGTGCAGGCCCAGAAGCTTTTCATAAAACGCGGCAACTTTGGCCAGATCATGCACAGTCAGCGTGATCGAGGCGATTTCAACGGGGGCAGAGGCGGTTGACATGGCAGTCTCCATAGGGCGGGCGGCGGATGCCGCCCCAAATCAGGTTGCGAGAATCAGTTTAGCGGTTGTCGACCGACCACGCACCAGCACCCAGCAGTGCCTGCGCCGCCATCACAACCGCCCAGAACGCCGGATATTCCCAGCCACCATTGGCGTTCGAGAAGACAAAGCCATTGCCGCCGTGGCCGAAGTAAGCCGCCCCCAGCAGAACCGGGATCAGCGCCACCGAGACCCAGCGGGTCTTGAACCCGGCCAGCAATGCCAACCCGCCCAGCACTTCGACCACGATGGTCACATAGCCCAGAAAGCCCGGCAGCCCGATGGATTCGAAATAGCCGGCCGTGCCGGCAAAGGTGAAGACGATGGCCTTGAACAGGCCGTGGAAGGTGAACAGCCCACCCGTGACGACGCGCAGCAGCGCAGCGGCAGTGTCGGCGTTTTGGGCAGAGATGTTGGTGGAAACGGTGGTCATGATCGTGGTCCCTTCATATGTCTTTGTGAAGCCAAGGTGCCCTCTTCCAATCCACATGACAATCCGGGCGAAGGGAAGGATATTCCTTCCATTTTGGAAGTTATCGCAGCGCCCTCACCATGAAATCCACCAGAACCCGCAATTTGGCGGGCAAGTGGCGGGCCGAAGGATATAGCGCATGAACCCCCAGCGGCGGCGGCTCATGCCCGGTCAGCAGCGGCACAACCCGGCCCTCGGCCAGTGCCGCGTCCGCCACGAAATCAGGAATCGAGGCCACACCCAAGCCTGCCTCTGCCGCAGCAAGGCAGGCGGTCGCATTGGAAAACGCCAGCCGTCCGGCCACCGCGACCTTGCCCGACTTGAACGGCCAGCGGTAGGGCTCACGGAAATTCAGGTCAATGATGCAGGTGTGCCGGGTCAGGTCATCGGGCACCAGTGGTGTGCCATGCGCCGCCAGATACGCCGGAGAAGCCAGAACCAGCACCCGCGCCGTACACAGCTTGCGCCCGGTCAGCGTAGAGTCGCTTGGAGAGCCGACGCGGATGGCGGCGTCAAAACCCTCTTCCACAAGGTTTACGATGCGGTCCGAAAAATGCACCTCCAGCCCGATGTCCGGATACTCCGCCGCAAAGCCCGCCAGCAAAGGTGCCAGCCGCGTGGTGCCAAAGCTTAAAGGCGCCGTCAGCCGGATCAAACCACGAGGCGAGACAGCGGCGTTCTGCACCTCGGTCTCAAGGTCATCCCAGGCTTCGACCAAGGCGCGCAGACGGTCGGCATAGGCCTGCCCCGCCTCAGTCAGCGACAGCGCGCGTGTGGTGCGGTTCAGAAGCTTCACCCCCAGATCCATCTCCAGCCGCGCCACCAGCTTGGAGGCCTGCCCCGACCCGGTGCCCAGCCGCGCCGCCGCCTGCGCAAAGCTGCCGGTTTCCACCACCGTCAGGAACATGCGTTCCGGGCCAAGCCTGTCCATGCGCGCCTCCGTTTGGGGTAGTATGGCGATTTTGCCGGGAACCGGAATGCTTGCAGGCAGCGGATCGGCCTGTATGAATGCCGCCATGGAACAGACATACCGCATCGCCCTATGGCAGGGCCCCTCACCCGAAGGCAACATCAAAGCGGCTTTCGCAGCGCTTGGCCAAGCCATGCGGGCGGCGGCGGCGATGGGGGCAAAGGCGCTGGTGGCACCGGAGCTGTACTTGCCCGGCTACAATCAGGATCAGGTCACCGATCTGGGGCAAGAGCGTGGCGGCGAGTGGCATATGCGCCTGTCAGCCATGTGCATGGCGGCGGGCTGCGGGCTGGTGGTGGGCTATTCCGAGCGCAAGGGTGAAAGCTGCTTCAACTCTGCCGTGGCCTTCAATGCCGAGGGCGTGGAACTGGCGCATTACCGCAAGATCCAACTGTTCGGGCCCCGCGAAAAGCGGCTGTTTTCGCCCGGTGACGCCTATACGGTGTTTGACTTCGGCGGCATCAGGACGGCGCTGCTGATCTGCTATGACATTGAATTTGCACCCCATATCGCGGCACTTGCGGCAGATGGGGTCAAGCTGATCCTGTGCCCGACCGCTTGCCCCCGGCCTTACGAATATGTCGCCAAAGCCGTTGTCCCCGCCCATGCCGCCAACTATGGCCTCACCATCGTCTACGCCAACTATTGCGGCATCGAGGGGGATTGCGACTATTTCGGCCTGTCCGTCATCGCCAACCCTTACGGCGAGGTGGTGGCGCAGGCTGGGGCCGGCCCGGCCTTGCTGGTGGCGGACGTGCCGGTCAGCTTCGATGCCTCGCACCTTGCCACCCAGGCTCGCGAATTCCGCGCCATCTGACCCGCCCAAGAATTTTCGCCGAAAATTCTTGGGCTATCTGACTACATCTCAAACCGCGGCTGGCGGCTCCACCGCCAGGCGTCGCCGATCATCTGCGTCAGGTTGGACCGGTTCGGCCGCCAGCCCAGTTCACTCACCGCCCGGCTCGAACCGCAAACCAGCGAGGTCGCATCGCCCGCGCGGCGCTGGCCTTCAATGATCGGCACTTCGCGGTTGGTGACAGCACGGCTGGCCTCAATCACCTCGCGCACCGAAAAGCCGTTGCCGGAACCAAGGCAAAACACCCGGCTGCCCTTGCCGTCCAACAGCCAGCGCAGTCCCAGCACATGGGCATCGACCAAGTCCGACACATGCACATAGTCGCGGATGCATGTGCCGTCGGGCGTGTTGTAGTCTGATCCGAAGACGGTCAATGCCGGGCGTTTTCCGTCGATGGCATCCAGCATCAGGGGGATCAGGTGGGTTTCAGGCACATGCTGTTCGCCCACTTCGCCCTCAGGGTCCGCCCCCGCCACGTTGAAATAGCGGTAGATCACGGCATTCAACCCGCTGCTTTTCTCAAAATCCCGCAGCATCATCTCGATCGCCCGCTTCGATCCGCCATAGGCGTTGATCGGGGTCTGGGGCGTGTCCTCATCCAAAGCCACACCGTCCAGCTCGCCGTAAGTGGCGCAGGTCGAGGAAAAGACGAAGTTCCTGATCCCCGCCGCCACCGTCGCCTCAATCAGGTTGAGCGAGCCGTTGACGTTGGTGCGCCAGTATTTCCCGGGGTTGGTCATCGACTCTCCCACCAGCGACAGCGCGGCAAAGTGCATCACGGCGGCAGGATTGTATTGGGCAAAGCAGGCGTCAATGGCGGCGCGGTCCAGAAGATCGCCCTGAAACAGCGGGCCGAATTTGACAGCCTCGGCCCATCCCGTCGTCAGATTGTCGAAGACCACCGGGGTGAAACCCGCCTGTTTCAAAGCCTTGCACGCATGAGAGCCGATGTATCCGGCACCTCCTGTCACAACCACATGCATAAATCCGCCCCGCTTTTAGGTAAATGCCGTAACCAAGGGTACTGCCGCAGTCACCGTGGCTTGTCGAGTCCGGCGCGCAAAAGACTGCCGCCCAGCGCCGCTTCCTGCACCGAATGCCCTTAGCCCAGCAATTCGTCCGAGGTATTTTTCACCCCATCGCCGCGCAGGTTGCGGTTGTGCGCCTCAAGCGCCTCTTCGATATCGTCGTAAAACGTGATCGAACCGTTTTCCAGCACGGCGCCAGTGGTACACATCGACCGCACCAGCCCGTCCGAGTGTGACACCATGACCAGACCGGATTCCTTCAGCCGCTGTTCAAACACCTTGTTGCTTTTGCCCCGGAAACTGGCATCGCCAGCGGAACTGACCTCGTCGATCAGATAGGTGTCAAAGCGGATGCCCATCGACATGCCAAAGCTAAGCCGTCCGCGCATCCCCGAGGAGTAGGTCTTCACCGGCTCGTTGAAATTCAGGCCAAGTTCGGCAAATTCCTCGACAAAAGACACCAGCATGTCGGTGTCAACGCCGTAAACCCGGGCGAGGAATTTGACGTTCTGGATGCCGGTCAAATCGGCCTGGATGCAGCCCGTCAGACCAATCGGCCAAGACAGCGAGCCCGTCACCCGGATGCGCCCGCGTTCCGGGTTGATGTTGCCCGCGATCAGGCGCAACAGCGTGGACTTGCCGGCACCATTGCGCCCCAGCAAAGCCAGCCGGGCACCATCAGGAATGACCACATTAAGGTCGCGGGCAATATATTTCGGTTTGCCGCGATACCAATAGGCCTTGGTCAGATTTTCCAGCGTAATCACGGCTTTGCTGTCCTCGTTGCGGCCTTTAGCGCCTGTCGCGCAGCGCGTAGTAGATCATCACCATCGCCGACCAGACCAGGAACCCCACCAAAAGCGCCATCAGCACCCGCAACGGGCGGTTCGGCGCGGTCGAGGATTCCGCCAGCGTTGGCGACAGATACGTCGTCAGATACCGCGTCTTGTGCTGCGCGTCATTCACCGCCTGATCATAAGCACTGAGCGAGGCAAGATAGGCCTTTTGCGAAAAATCCTGCTCCATCTGCAAGTTCTGATACCCGACCATCAGTTTCGCATAGCCCGAAGAACTGGTGTCAGCCAGGTCTCCCACTTTGGAATTTTCCGCGTCCATCCGCTTCTGAATGACCTCGATCCGGCGCTTTAGCTGCGTGATGCGCGGGTCGGCTTCAGGCAGGGTGCCCTCCAGCATATCCAGATCAATTTCGGCGGCCCCCAGTTGTTGCACCAGGGTGTTGACGACCTGCGATGCCCCGGCCAACTGGGCCTGCGGATCGACGATGTGGTTCTTGATACGGAATTCGGTCAAAGCCTGCTGCGCCAAAGACAGCCGCTTTTCAGCGCTTGCCAAAGTCTCGGCGCTGTATTTGGTCGCGTCGGCCTGGGCGGTCGTTGACATCTCGTTTATGATGGCGGTCGACTCGTCAAGCACCGCGATGGCGATCTTTTTCGCATCCTGCGGATCAAACGCAAACACGCGCAGGTTCATCAAACCCGTACCGGCATCATAGTTTGGCAGGACCATGGTTTTCCAGTAGCTGACCAGATCTTCCGTCGTGCCCTGTTTGGGGAAAGAGTACCAAGGGTCGTTCGCAGGCTTCGAAAAGATCGCCCGCAGATCAAGCTTGCGGTCCACGCGTGTCACCAGTTCCTGACTGGCGATGAACTGGTTCAGGATATCCATATCCTTGGTCGATGACACGCCACCGCCGCCCAAAGCCCCAAGAAACGCAAAGGTCGAGGGTGCGTCTTCCGTCCGGCTGCCAAAGCCCGCGTCGCTTTCGTATTGGTCGGCGGCCCGTGTATAAAGATACCACGAATAGAAGGCCGCAGGCATCAGAACGGTCAGCACAAAAAACAGAACCAGCCCCCAATGCCTTTGCCGCATCCGGGCAGGCAAGGCAGCAGGACCGGGAACATAGGTGGCGTAGGCGTCACGCCGTGGTGGCTTGGCGGGAGGGGCACCTGCCGGACGCCGGCTGGGCAGTGCCACGGCGTCGGCATATTCATCGACGTTGATCGGCTGCACGGCAGCGACGCGCGCAACTTCGGGCGCTTTACGCGGCAAGCCGGCAGCAACAGCCGACCCTTCCGTGACCACACCGCCGTCTTGACGCGGCACCACAGACACAACCGAGGCCGCCTGCGGCCTGCGCGGGCCACCCGGCCCCGGCCCCGGCTGACGCGGTCCAACACCAGGCCCAGCTACTGCGGCACCGACTTGACCGATCGGCCTTGCCCGGCCCGGACCGCCCCCCGGTTGCCCCTGCGGACGGCGCGGCCCCCCCTCGGCACCCGGCGGCATCGGCCGTCGCGGCGCAGAAGGATCAAGGCGCGTGACCTCTGCCGTGGTAACAGGACTGGCTTCCACAGGACTGGCTTCAACAGGAAGGGCATCGACCGACGAGGCTTGCGCTGTCGCCCCGGCTTCTGCACCAGCCCCCGCTTCGGACGCCCCTTGTGCCGATGCGGCAACTTCTGCGACAATTTCTGCGGCCGTTTGGTCCGTCAAACGCGGCTCGCCGGGATTTGACGGGGTTTGCGAGGCCAAAGGTGCATCAGGTGTGGCAGGGCCAGGCGTCGGAGAAGGCGGGGTCACGGGTTCTGTTCCAAATCTTCGCAACGATTTGCGCATGAGATATCTATTTGCTAAAGATACCCCAACTCAGCCGGAAGTCACAAGCGCCCTCTCTTCCACCGGCGCCAGACCGGCTTAACCTTCACGGAAAATTGCCGAAAATGCAGCAAATCACCGCAGATATGGACAATTCGCCCCAGATTCCCGCAACGCAACACGCCGGAGCCCGCAGGTTCCGCACCATCCGTGTCGTGGCGGCCCTGATCCTGCGTGAGACCGGATCGCGCGAGTCGACGGCCTCTCTCGGCTTCTTGTGGACCATGATCGAGCCGATTGCCGCATCCATTCTGATGACCGCGATCTTTTCGATCATGTCACGAAATCCGCCCTTGGGCACGAACTTCATGCTGTTTTACCTGACGGGGATGAGCAGTTTCCAGATGTACACCAGCGTTCAAAGCCGGGTGTCAGGCGCCATCCGGTTTTCCCGGGCCTTGCTGGGCTTCCCGTCCGTGACCGTTCTTGACGCCATTATCGCGCGGTTTTTGCTGAATGTGTTCATCCATACCATCGAGTTCGCGGTGCTGGTCGGCAGTGTCATCTGGTACTATCACCTTCGCGAAGTGCCCGACTTTCTGGCCATTCTGCTAAGCATTTCGATGGGCGCGTCGCTGGGGCTTGGGGTAGGCTGCCTGAACGCCGTGCTGTTTCTGGCCTCGCCGACCTATGAAAGCGTGTGGAGCATCCTGATGCGCCCGTTGATGATCGTGTCAGGCGTCATCTTTCTGGTCAATGACCTGCCGTCGTCGATCAGTTCCTACCTGATGTGGAACCCGATTGTGCATGTCACCGGCATGATGCGCCATGCGTTCTATCCGACGTATGATGCCGCCTACGTCAGCCCGGCTTATGTGTTCCTGATTGCTGCCGTCACCTTCGTGCTGGGGCTGATCGGGCTGCACCGCTTCGTGTTTGACGCGCTGGATCGCTAAGCGGCACAGCAAATGTGGGGCTTAGCGCCCCACCCCCTCGTACTTTTCAAACCCGGCCGCTTTCGCTTCATCTGACCCGTAGATGTTGCGCAAATCGGCCATGCGGGCCGTGGTCATCTTGCGGGCCATGCGTACCAGATCCAGCGCGCGGAACTCGTTCCACTCGGTCAGGATCACCACGACATCGGCCCCCTGGACGGCCTGATAGGCGTCTTCCACCCAGCGCACGCCGGGCAGCAAAGCCTCGCCCTCGCGCTTGCCTTGCGGGTCACAGACCCGAACCTTGGCACCGCCGCCTACCAAGGCGGGCACGATGGTCAGGCTGGGGGCTTCGCGCATGTCATCGGTGTTGGGCTTGAAGGTCACGCCCAGAATGCCGATGGTCTTGCCGTTCAACTGCCCGTCACACAGGTCAACGATCTTGTCGAGCATCCGGCGCTTGATTTCTTCATTCACCTTGATCACGGTCTCGGTGATCTGCATCGGCACCGCATGCTCCTGCCCAATCCGGGCCAACGCCTTGGTATCCTTCGGAAAGCAGCTGCCACCATAGCCCGGTCCGGCATGCAGGAACTTGTTGCCGATCCGCCCGTCCAGCCCCATGCCCTTCGACACATCCTTGATGTCTGCTCCCACTCGTTCGCACAAGGCGGCAATCTCGTTGATGAAGGTGATCTTGGTGGCAAGGAAAGCGTTGGCCGCGTATTTGATCATCTCGGCGGATTCCAGACCGGTGAAGACAACCGGAAACTCGCGCAGGAACAGCGGGCGATAGACGTCGGACATGACCTTCTGCGCCCTGGCCGACTCGACCCCCACTACCACGCGGTCCGGCCGCATGAAGTCGTCAATCGCAGCGCCTTCGCGCAGGAATTCGGGATTGGAGGCGACGTCGAACTCGGCTTGCGGGTTGGCCGCCCGCGCCACCTCGCCCACCTTGCGGTTGGTGCCGACCGGGACCGTGGATTTCGTCACGATCACCGCGTAACCGGTCAGGGCAGCACCTATTTCGGCGGCGGCGGCCATCACATAAGTCAGGTCCGCATGGCCATCACCGCGTCGCGTGGGTGTGCCGACGGCGATGAAGACCGCATCCGCGCCCGCCACCGCCTGGCCCAGATCCAGCGTGAACGACAAACGCCCGGCGGCGACGTTCTTGGCCATCAGCGCATCAAGCCCCGGTTCAAAAATCGGCACCTCGCCCGCGTTCAGCTTGGCAATCTTGTCGGGATTTTTGTCCACGCAGATAACTTCATGCCCGAAGTCCGAAAAACATACCCCCGAGACAAGGCCCACGTAGCCCGTTCCGATCATTGCAATCTTCATGTTGAAACCCGCTTCAGGTCAATGCCTGCCCTATATGACTGCATGGATGTCTAGAAAGCCGCACCCCGTGAGTCAAATGCGAAAGGGGGGCAAAGCGCCCCCCTTCCGAATTGGTCTGCTGTTCGTTTATACTTTGAGCCAGATTGCCGTGGCTTGCCCGGGGTTGATCTCGGATGAGGCCCATCCCCAGGTCGAGGTCGCCGCCGTCGCATAGGTCAGGGTGCGCCGCGCCACCTTTCGCGCGGTGGTGGAGGGTGCGCCACCGTTGATGTCGGGCGTTGACGTGCTAAGCCAGGCAGAGAGCGTGGCGGTGGAATTGTGGCGGATGCCCAGCCAATAGGTCTTGCCCTGCCGGAACGTCAGCGAAACCGTCGCCGTCTTGACCCCGATGGTCGAGAAATCAAGATCGGCCGTCTCAACCAGCAGGTTGTTCGGCCGTCCGTTGATGTCGGAATCATAGACGACAATCTTGCCCAAAGCCGCCGCCACCAGCGTCGTGACATTCACCGCCAGCCCGGTCACCGCATTGTCAGCCCGCGCAGTGAAGGGATACAGGTCGATCCGCCCCGCTGCCCCGACCAAATTGCCCAGACCCCCACTCGCGCTCATGGTGGTCATCATGTACTCGCCCGAGATGGGCGTCAGCCACGGCAAGGCAACCTGACTGTCGATGATCTGCGCCACCCCGCTCGTCTGCGCCTTCAACTGGTTGGTGGTGGCATTGTACCAGACCGTCCCGTTGGCCGGGCTTGACGGGTCGGCGGCCTGCCCCGACAAAACCACCGGCGCCGAGAAGCTTTTCGCCCCCGCCACCGTCTGCGCTCCCGTCAGCGCCACCGCATCGCTGATGGCATATCCGGCCAGCGTCGTCGGCGTGGCCGTCACTGCCGACCAAGCCAGCGTCGTGGTGACAGGCGGTGCCACCCAGGTTCCATCCGCCCGCAGGAACGCTGTCGTCCCGCCACCCGAGGCCGGGGCAAGCCCCTTCAGCGTGCTGCTGACCGTATCCAGCATCGCCGTCACCTGCGTGCCGGTCAGGTCAAGGCCCAGCGTCTGGCCGCCGGTGTTGTTGCCCTTCAACGAGTTCGCCGCCATCTGGTCAATGTCATTGGCGCTGCTGGCCCCGGTGATCAGCGGCACACCTGCAATCTGGGTGTTGCCGCGGATCACGCTGTCCGTGCAACCCGCATCAATCCAGACCGCACCAAACTGTGCAATCCCGGTGCCTGCCGCCGTGCCGATGCTGTCAAACACGTTTCCGGTCACCGCATGGCGGAAGTTGTTGCCCGCAGCCCCTGACACCGTGCCCTTAAGCCAAACTCCCGCCTTGGCATCCGAGATATAGTTGCCCTCGATCTGGCAGCCATTCGCCGCTTGCAGGTTGTTGACGAAGTTGATCGCCACGCGCGACCGGTTGTTGCGCGTGGCCGTCGTGGTCTGCACTCCAATGATGGTGTTCTTGACCAAACGCGCCCCGGTTGACCCGTCGATCCCGATGCCCCCCACACCGCCACCACCCGCAGCAATGAAGCCCGTCCCCGCATCCAGATCCGGGAATTGCGAGGTGTCAATCAGCGCCACCCCCAACAGAGTGTTCGACATCACAACCGAATAATCGCAGCGGTCGACCGTGATGCCTTCAGAATAGCTGTTCTGCACGGTGCAGCGCACAATCCGCGAATGCGGCATCTGCTTCTGGCTGATCGCGGTGTTACCCGCCCGTGTCGTCCGGCAGTTCTCGATATAGCAGCCCACCGGGAAGAATGTGGCGGTCGTAAAGCCCACGTCGTCCGAGGTGCGGCCCAAGCTGTCCAGACCATAGGTCACGTTGCCGCCGCCCTGCATGGCAAAGGGCCGGTCCGGGCAGTTGTTGCACTCGCAATCCTCAATGCCCGAGAATTGGTCGCCCAACAGGAACCCGCGCCCGGCATAACCCGCGCAGTCGAAGAACAGGCGGCGAATGCGATTGTTGGTGCCGCCCCAGAACCGGATGCCCGATTGCGTGCGGTTGCCGGTGCGCACAAGCTTGGTGCCGTTGCCCTCACCCTCAAGCACCACCTTGTTCAGGCCCTGCTTGATCATCTGCCCAGCCCAAAGGTAGGTGCCCGCCGGAAGCAAAGCCAACCCGCCGCCAAGGCTGTTGACATAGTCTACCAGTGCCGAAACGGCGGTGATGGCGTTGGTCGCCCCGGTCAGGTCGGCCCCGAAATGCACTGCCGTTGCCACCGCATCCGGCACCCAACCCGGCAGATCGGAAATCGCCGTGCCAGAGCCTGCGTAGCGATAGGCATAGCCGCCCGCCTTCATCACCAGCCCCACTGCCGGGGTCCGCCCTGTGGCCCAGGTGACAAACGCCGCACGGGTGGCGAAATCCTGCCGCTCCAGCGTGGTGCGGGCGGTGTTGGCATCGGCATCGTCAATCAGAGTCCGGCCATAGCTGCTAAGCGTGGTCAGCGCCCCCGTGGTCGTGCCGGTGAAATAGGCCAGCGTATCGGCAGCCGGGGTCAACACATCAATCGCGTGAACAGCCGCCGGAACGCCGGTCAGCGCCGAATAGGCCATGCTGCCGCTTCCCGCAGGCACGGCCCAGGTGCCATCTGCCCGCAAGAAATTGACCGCGCCCCCGCCGCTGGCTGGCGCCAGGCCATTGGCAGCGGTGGTAACGACCGTGTTCAGCGCCAATGTCCCGCTGGCATCGGGCACTGTCAAAGTGCGCGTGGTGGCGGTGGTCAGGCCCGAAAGCTCAAACCTCGCCTGCTTGGTCGCATCGCCATTGTCCTGTAAGGTAAAGACCGAGTCCGGAACATTGAACGCACTGGCGGTGGTGCCGAACCCGGTGGTCGGGCTGTTGATCGTCAACGACCCCAAAGCGCCCGCCACGGCGGACCCGATGGCAACCGTCGTGGTCGAGCCTGCCGCCCCGGCGGTGCCGATGGCGATAGCTTTGGTGGTGCCTGTGGTGGTGACCCCAGTTCCCAAACCATAGGTCGCGGCTCCGGTGCCGCTGCCAACTGTCACTGTCGCGCCCGAAAACGTCGTGGTGTTGGCAAAGGTCTGGGCGATCCCGCTTAGCGTCGCCACCGTCCCCGATGCGCTGGGCAAAGCGAAGGACAATGTGGTGCCGGTGGTGAAGCCTGACAGCTGGAACTGCGCCTTTTTGGTGCTGTCGATGTCATCCTGCAACGTAAAGTTGGAATCCGCCGCGATGGTCGGCCCGGTAAAGGTCACGCCCCCCGTGAAGGTTTTAGAGCCCCCGATGCTTTGCGTGCTGCTAATATCGACGGCGTCAGTGATGCCAAAGCCCGCAACCGTGGTTGGCTTGGCCGTGATATCGCTCCACGCTGCCACGCCCGCTACGATGGCTGCATAGGCCGAGCCTGACCAGCGGTAGGTCTTGCTGGTGTCAAGGGCGATGTAGATCTTGCCGGTCTCGCCGGTGCCGGGAAAGCCGGCCAGATTGGTAAACTCCAGCACGTCATCGACATAAGACGGCAGCTGCGCGGCAGGCACCTTGCCGCCGCCGTCCAGACCGGCATAGCCATTGGCCACACCCTTTGACGTGGTGACCTCGGCTGACAGCAAGGTGCGCTGCGCCGCCGCGTCGGTGGCCGTCAGCATGGCCCGCCCGGCCGTGGTGCTGTCGGTGATCTGGCTTGCGGTGATCTCCACCAGATTGACCGAAACCCCGCTCTGCCGCGCCCGCAGCTTGCCGGTGGTAGAGTTGTACCAGACATCGCCATTCTGCGGGCTGGAGGGGTCCGAAGCCCCCGGCACCAGATTGATGCCGTTCGAGGCGATGACCCGCCCCGTCGCGGCCTCGATCGTCAGGCCGGTCAGGAAGGTCGTGCCATCCGGGCTGACCTTCAGCACGAAATTGTCGCCGCCCACCGTGCCCATCTCGGCCCGGCCCGAAAAGCCGGTCTGAAACAGCAGGCTTGCGGTGTCGCCGGTGTGGGCCTTGTTGATCTTCAACTGATGCCCTGCCCCGGCATTGGTCAAAAGCGTGGCATCTGCCGAGACGGTCAAACGGTTGGTGTCATCCGCCGTGGCCGAGATGCCAAGTGCGGCCACCCGCTCGGTCCGGTCAGCCGAGGTGGTCCAGACCGTGCCACCAAACACGGCCTCGGTGTTTTCCGCCTCGATCCAGACGCGCCAGCCGGTCTTGGGGACGTAGAAATCCCAGAACGATCCCGAATAGACCGCAACGGTCCGGTCATGCGACAGCCAGTCACCTGTGGCCGCGGCGGCCACGATGTAACAATCGCCACTGACCGCCCCCACCGGCGCCACCGTCAGCGTCCGGCTTTTCGCCGAGGTCTGAACCAGCACATCCAATGCGGTCAGCGCCGCGTTGTGCGTGACATGCTTTTGTGCCTGAGCAGGCGCTATCAGGGGCAGCAATTGCAGTGCCGTTTTGTTCGTCATGAAAACCTCCGCGGGGATCACTTTGACCCGGGAAGCTAAGAAATCCCCCTCAATTTCAGGTAACCACAGCGCACGCTGCCCAAGGGTTCCGCGCAACACCCGCATTGGAGGGGCCTGCCGCCGCCGTGGCAGGGGGGCCTTCTGCCCCCCTGCACCCCCCGAGAGTATTTCCACAAGAGCAAATGAAAGCGCCTTAACTCCTTTCATTTGTTCATAAATATCCCCGCCGGAGGCTCCGCGATTTCAGCCTGAAGCCAGCGTCAGGGCGATGGTCCACATGGTCAGGCCCACCACCACCTCCAGCACAACCCATGCTTTGGGGGCGGCGAAAAGCGGTACCAAAAACCGTGCGCCATAGCCCAAGGCGGCAAAGAAACTTAACGAGGAGGCGGCCGCCCCCGCCCCAAAAGCCGCCTGATCCGGCGCGTAATGGGTGGAAACCGACCCAAGCAGCACCATCGTATCCAGATAAACATGCGGATTGGCCCAGGTCAGCAGGGCGGCGGTCGCCAGAATCTGCCTCAGGGGTGCAGGCGCATCCTGCGCGGGCATCAGCGCCTCGCCCCCTTTGCGGGCCGCCTGAAAGCGCAACGCGCCATAGTAGACCAGAAACGCCACCCCAAACCAGCGCATCACCGGTACAATCCAAGGCACCGCCGCCGTCACCGCCCCAAACCCCGCCACACCACCCGCGATCAGCACCGCATCCGACACGGCACACAGCGCCACCACTTCGCCCACATGTTCGCGCCGTATCCCCTGCCGCAGCACAAAAGCGTTTTGCGTCCCGATCGCAAGGATCAGGCTCAACCCGGTCACATAGCCATGCAGCGCCGCTTCAATCATCGCATCTCTCCCACTTGCGCGCTTGACCTAGACCATCGGCCCGCCTTCCCTCAAGTTAATCCAACTGCCACGGCACAAGGCACGCTAATGTTTGACCCCGCCCAACTCGCCGCACTTGCCACTGTGCACCGACGAGGATCGTTTGATCCTTGCCGCGGCTGACCTGCACGTCACCCCCTCGAACATCGCGCAGCGCATCAAGGCGCTGGATAAGGCGGCGGGCACCCTGTTCATCCGCCGTAGACAACCCTGCACCGCCACTGCAACCGGCCTGCACCTTGTTCGCCATCACGCGGAAATCGCCCTCTTGAACATGGCTCAGGCCGACGATCTTCATGCTCCCACCGGCCCCGCCCACCTGCGCATTGCCATCAACGCCGCCAGCCTTGCCAATTGGGCCATCCCGGCATTGGCCGAAACGCAAGGCTTGCTGTACGACACCCTGATCGGCGATCAGGACTTCAGCCAGGACCTGCTGAAAAGCGGAGAGGTCGCCGCCGCCATCACCTCGCATCCCGGGCCGCTGCAAGACCGCGACACGGTGCCGTTAGGCCGCCTGCGTTTTCGCACCACCGCAAGCCCAGCCTGTGTCGCCTGTTGGTTTGCCCATGGCATCACGGCGCAGGCCCTGTCCCATCCGCTCTCTCATAAGCGTCCGGTCTGGCTGCCGTGCCGGGTTTGAAGAGTGTGGGCTAATGTCCGCTTGGGATAGCGGACATTATGAGGGCGCTGATGGT
>JAYSQA010000062.1:0-4641 GCA_043721775.1 Rhodobacterales bacterium | reverse complement strand
CCCAAATGTAGCCCCCCGTTGCGAAACCCGTCCCAAGCGACTAAGTCCGTCAAGACACTTTCATTCAGGCCCAAATATCCCACGGGGGTGCGGGGGTGTGAAACCCCCCGGCTTAGGTCAGCACCACATGCCCCGTTTTGCCATGAAGATCGAATATGACGGCACCCCGTTCAACGGCTGGCAAAGGCAATCCGCAGGCCAGCCCACCGTGCAGAAAACCGTCGAGGATGCCCTCACCATGCTTGAACCCGGCCCCCACACCATCGCCGCCGCAGGCCGCACCGATACCGGCGTGCATGGCGCGGGTCAGGTGGCCCATATCGACCTTGTCAAAGACTGGGACCCGTTCCGCCTGTCGCAGGCGCTGAACTACCACATGCGCGCCGCCCCTGTGGCCGTTGTGGCCTGCGCCAAAGTGGCGGACGACTTTCATGCCCGGTTTTCGGCGCTGGAACGGCGCTATCTTTACCGCATCCTTGCCCGCCGCGCCCATCCGGTGCTGGACAACGGCCGGGTCTGGCATGTGCTGCCGGGGCTTGACGTGGCGGCCATGCAGGCGGGGGCGAACCACCTGATCGGGCATCACGATTTCACCACCTTCCGCTCCTCGCTATGTCAGGCCAATAGCCCGATGAAGACCCTCGATGAGGTGACCGTTTCGGAAATCACCACCCCCTCCGGCAGCGAGATACACTTCCGCTTGCGCGCAAGGTCCTTCCTGCACAATCAGGTGCGCTCCATCGTGGGCTCGCTGGAGCGGGTGGGGGCGGGCCACTGGCCGCCCGCCCGCATGGCGCAGGCGCTGGCCGCCCGCAATCGTGCTGCCTGTGGTCCGGTGGCCCCGCCGCAAGGGCTTTACTTGACAGAGGTTAGGTATCCGGTTGATCCTTTCGCATAAAGTTTGTCGCAGGCCCTTTGCTCACCCCTTTTCACGGCCCCGTTCCACGGCCCGTTCTTCGCAGGACACCCGCAGGATTTATCCGCACCCATGACCGGAGCCCCGGATACGGGGGCATCACAGAATGACCGACCTGAATTCCTCGCGCACCACCCAAAGCCAAGCCCTTGAGTTCCTGCCCAAGATCGTCACCGTTCTGCGCGAGGGTTACCGATGGTCAGACCTGCGCGCCGATGCCATGGCGGGGCTGACCGTGGCCATCGTGGCGCTTCCCCTGTCGATGGCCATAGCCATCGCCTCGGGCGTGGGGCCTGAACGCGGGCTTTTCACCGCCATCATCGGCGGCTTCATCGTCTCGCTGCTGGGCGGGTCGCGCTATCAGATCGGCGGGCCTGCGGGTGCCTTCATTGTGCTGGTCTCGGCTTGTGTCACCTCCATCGGCGTTCCGGGGCTGGTGCTGGCAACGATGCTGTCAGGCGTGTTCCTGACGATTGCCGGGGTGCTGCGCCTTGGCAGCTACGTCAAGTTCATCCCCTACCCAGTGACCCTGGGCTTTACCGCTGGCATCGCCGTCATCATTTTTTCCAGCCAGATCAAGGACCTGTTCGGCCTGCACTTGCCCGGCGCCGAACCCGCCGCCTTCCTGCCCAAGCTTCAGGCGCTGTGGGCCGCCCAAGGCACCTTCGGCTGGCCCGCCGCTTTGGTGGCCCTTGTCACCATCATCATCATCCAGGGCCTGAAACAGGTGGCTCCGCGCCTGCCCAGCCTTTTGATCGCCGTCACCCTCGCCGGATTGGCCGTCTATCTGTTCGGCCTGCCGGTCGAGACGATCCACGACCGTTTCGGCGACCTGCCCCGCACGCCCCCCGCGCCAACCCTGCCCGCGATGGACCTTGCAAGCCTCAAAGCCGCTCTGCCCTATGCGCTTAGCTTCACGCTGCTGGGGGCGATTGAATCGCTGCTGTCGGCGGTGGTGGCCGACGGGATGAGCGGGGCACGCCACCGCTCCAATGCCGAACTGGTGGCGCAGGGCGTGGCCAACGTCGTCACCTCGCTTTTCGGTGGCATCTGTGTCACCGGCACCATCGCCCGCACCGCCACCAACGTCCGCGCCGGATCACACGGGCCGGTGTCGGGCATCCTGCACGCGGTCTTCATTCTGGGCTTCATGCTGGTGGCCGCCCCCCTCGCCGGGCATATCCCCTTGGCCGCCCTTGCCGGGGTTCTGGCCATCGTGTCGTGGAACATGGCCGAAAAGGCCGAGATCTGGACGCTGTGCCGCGCCTCGCGGGCCGATACCGTCGTGCTGGTAACAACCTTCCTGCTGGTCGTCTTCCGCGACCTGACCGAGGGCATCGTGGTGGGCTTTGCCCTCGCAGGCCTTGTCTTCGTCCACCGCATGTCACAATCCACCGCCATCGAGTTCGCGCCAGAAGCGCTTCCCCGCGCCGACCGCGTTGTGGTCAGCCTGACCGGCCCCTATTTCTTCGGCGCTGCCGCCCAGACCGGCCATATGCTGGACACAATCGCCGAACACCCGCGCCATTTCGTGCTGGACCTGACGGCGCTGGACTACCTGGACAGCTCCGGCGCTCGCGCTTTGGAGCTGCTGGCCCACCGAATCCGTCGCAACAAGGGCCAGATGGTGCTGCTGGGTGTCCGCCCCACCCAACGCCGGATTCTGGCACAGGCCGGTCTGAAACCGCCGCTGGCGCTGTACACCGCTTCGCTGGCCGCCCTTGATGTTGGGGCATGATCCGTGGGGCTAAGTGTCGCGCCATGGCGCAGGCCTGCGACCTGTTAGCGCCGACGCCGTTTCCGGGTCACGGAATTTGCACAGCATCGCCTATATTTAACCTGCGCAGTACCCTGCGGCAATCCGCCGTTTGCCAGACCGTATGCCGTCGTATACTTGAAAAGAAATTGTAGCTTTTGAAATCACAAAGCTGCGATAGACTTGAACCAGCGAACAAGACGACTAGAGGCAGCCGCCGGGGACAAGAGGCGGCGTCTCTGCAAGGGAGGACTACCATGCCGGATCGTGCACCGAACGTTTACACCGCGACTGCTGACTTTACCGCCCATGCCCATGTGACACCCGCAGGCTATGCCGCGCGGTATGAAGCCTCGATGACTGACCCGGAAACCTTCTGGGGCGTTGAAGGTCGGCGGATCGACTGGATCAAGCCTTACACCCGGGTCAAGAACACCAGCTTCAAACTGGGCGAAGTTTCGATCAAGTGGTACGAGGACGGCACCACCAACGTCTCTGCCAACTGCATTGACCGCCACATGGTCAGCCGCGCAGCGCAGACCGCCATCATCTGGGAACCCGATGACCCCACGAAAACCGCCGCCCGTCACATCACCTATGCCGAACTCCTGGAACAGACCTGCCGTATGGCCAATGTGCTGAAGGCGCACGGCGTGCTGAAGGGGGACCGCGTTGTTCTGTACATGCCGATGATCCCGGAAGCGGCCTATGCCATGCTGGCCTGCACCCGGATCGGGGCCATTCACTCCATCGTCTTCGGCGGCTTTTCACCCGACGCGCTGGCCAACCGGATCAACGATTCGGAAGCCAAGGTCGTCATCACCGCCGACTTCGGCCCCCGCGCTGGCAAGCGTACGCCCCTGAAGGCCAACGCCGACCAGGCCCTGCTGCACTGCAAGGACAATGTGCAATGTCTGGTCGTCAAGCATACCGGCGATGAGACGCACTGGACGCAGGGCCGCGATTTCGACCTGCTGGCCGAGATGGCAGACGCCTCGCCCTATTGCGCCTATGCCGAGATGGGTGCGGAAGACCCGTTGTTCATCCTGTACACCTCCGGCTCCACCGGCAAGCCCAAGGGCGTGGTCCACACCACCGGCGGCTATCTGGTCTATGCGGCGATGACGCATGAGATGACCTTTGATTACCATGACGGCGATGTGTTCTGGTGTACCGCTGATGTGGGTTGGGTCACCGGTCACAGCTATATCATCTACGGTCCCCTCGCGAACGGGGCCACGACCCTGATGTTTGAAGGCGTCCCCACCTTCCCCGATGCGGGCAGGTTCTGGGAGGTTATTGCCAAGCACAAGGTCACCCAATTCTACACCGCCCCGACTGCCATCCGCAGCCTGATGGCGATGGGCACCGAATGGGTCGAAAAGCATGACCTGTCCAGCTTGCGCCTGCTGGGTTCCGTGGGCGAGCCGATCAACCCCGAGGCGTGGAACTGGTATTTCACGAATATCGGCAAGGGCAACTGCCCGATCGTCGACACCTTCTGGCAGACTGAAACCGGCGGCCATATCATCACGCCCTTGCCCGGTGCCGTGCCGCAAAAGCCGGGTTCCGCCACCAAACCCTTCTTCGGCATCAAGCCCGAAGTGCTGGACCCGACCAACGGTCATGTGCTGGAGGAAACCGCGACCGATGGCGTCCTGTGCATCGGCGACAGCTGGCCGGGCCAGATGCGCACGCTCTGGGGCGACCACAAGCGGTTCGAGGAAGCCTATTTCGCGCAATACCCCGGCTATTACTTCACCGGCGACGGCTGTAGGCGGGATGCCGATGGCTATTACTGGATCACCGGCCGCGTCGATGACGTGCTGAACGTGTCCGGCCACCGTCTGGGCACCGCCGAAGTGGAAAGCGCCCTTGTCGCGCACCCCAAGGTGGCCGAAGCCGCTGTGGTGGGCTATCCGCACGACATCAAGGGTCAGGGCATCTACGCCTATGTCACCCTGATGAA
>JAYSQA010000061.1:0-1705 GCA_043721775.1 Rhodobacterales bacterium | reverse complement strand
GACGAGGCGCAGGCGGTGGAGCTTGGCGATGGCCGCATCGGCATCCTTGCCCGTGTCCGCGCCCCGGTGCTGGGACTGTTCCGGATGCAGCGGCAAAAGATCATCGGCCATTTCGGCCCGCAAGCGACCGAGTTGATCCGTCCCGAACTGGACCGCGCCGAAGGTATGCGCCTGCGTGTCGTCGGGGTCACGCCCGAATTTCTGGCCGGACCCGAAGGGCCAGAAGTGCATGTCTCGGTCTGGGTGCATCCCTAGAAATCCTGCCAAGACAGGCAAGATTTCGCGTTTGGGCGTGCAAAACCAATTGTTGCACGCGTGCAATAACTCGTAATGCATTGAAATTAAATAGAAACATCGTTTTCCGTTAACTTTCGATTCACCATGATTCCGTGCAACCAGCCCTGGCTTGCACGGGGCGCTTTGGGCGCGCTTTGGGCGCGTTCTGGGCGCGCCTTCAGGGCTTGGCGTATCGCACAAAGGCAAAGGCGCTGGAATCCGGGGCCCAGCAGGGCACGTTCATCGTCCCCTGCCCGCCGTTCAGTTCCACAATGCGCCGCCGATTGCCGCCATCCGGATCGGCCAACACCAGCGCCACGGGCAGATCGGCCGGATGGCCCGTCGTGCCGGGCGGATAGGCGAGATACAGCAGGTGCCGCCCGTCCGGCGACGGATGCGGAAACCAGTTCACATGGTCATCGGCAAACAGCTTGCGCTGGCCCGTGCCATCCGCCGCCATCACCCAGATCTGCGCATGGCCATCCCGGTCGCAGTTGTAATATATTCGCGTGCCATCGGGCGAGAAATCCGGCCCGTCGCAATGCCCCTCGCCCATGGTCAGCCGCGTCTCTGACCCGCCGGCCAGCGGCATCGTGTAGACGTCGATCACCCGCCGCTGATCCCGCGCCGCGACATAGGTCAGCGTCGCACCGTCCGGGGAAATCCCGTGCCACCAGCTTGGCCGATCCGGCGAGATCTTGCGCGGGGTGCCGCCCTCCACCGGCACCACATAGATTTCCGCCCCCTGCCCGCCAGCATGGCTGGACAGGATGATGGTCTGCCCGTCCGGGGTCAGCCCGTGGTCATTGTTACAGCGCGCGATCTCGCCGAGGTCGATCTGTTCTAGCCGGGGCCGGTCCAGCGGGACGCGGAACAGATGCCCTTCAGAGTTCACCAGAAGCCAAGAGCAATCCGGCGCCCAGTTCGGCGCCTCGACCACCTTGTCCGATTGCAGGACGGAGCGAGTGGTGCCTGTGGTCAGGTCATGGATTTCGAGGGAGGAGCGCATGTCACGCCTTCGAAGTGACGGGCGCAACACCCATCCTACGGGTGACTTGCAGGATGGGTGTTGCGCCTATCCTGTTCACCCCCGGTCCTTCGGCACCAGCAACTTCGCCGGACGCAGCGCCTCAGCCGCCTTGAACAGGCCGAAGGTCTGGTTGACGTAGTTCACCACGCCGCTGATCTTGTCCATATAAGCCTGAAGTTCCGGCGTGCGCTGCGCCTCGACCATCTGCACCGGGCGGTCGGGGCCCTCGGCCTCGAACTGGCAATAGAACAGCGGCTCGCCGCGTTTCAGCACGATGTCCTTTTCCGGCTCGTGCCATTCGAAGGCCCACATCAGGGGCCGCGGCCAGGTGTTCAGCGGAAAGCGCCCGCCGAAGATCGTGCCGGGCAACGGGTCCTTGCGGTAATGGGCAAAGGTGCC
>JAYSQA010000060.1:0-3218 GCA_043721775.1 Rhodobacterales bacterium | reverse complement strand
AAAGCCGCCAAGCACTGGTTTTGTGCGCTCATGGCTGCTAAGCTTCACGATATCTGCCATTCTAACGTCCTTCGTTGGAGGGCTTTCGCCCGTGGTAGATGACCGGGTTGGTGGTGCAACGCCGCCCGGTCACATCAGGCAAGGCCCAGCTTTCGTGCTGAATCCTTGTCCAAATTCTGCAAGTGTTCTTCGGTCAGGAACCGCCGACCCTTCGCGAACTGAGCCACGAGGTTCACTTCGTCATCGTCAACCGCAGGTGCGGTATTGCCGCGCTTTTGGGTCTTGAGCTTGCCAGAGAACTGGCCTGCCACAACCGCAGCCGGTGCGGGCGTTGGACCGCCCGGTGTCGGGATTGCCGCATACGCCGCCCTCATGTCTGCATCGGTCAGATAGGTGTTCGCCGCCGCCGCCGCGCTGACCGCTTCGCGTGCCGCCTTCCGGTTGGTTGCCGCCTGGCGAACACCGTCAACACTGCCGTAGGCACCGCGTTTAACCGGCTGAATGCCTTCGCAAATCAACTCGTTCTTGGCATTCCAGGCCAAGGCGGGTGCTTCGAAGTTGTCAGGATCACGCCCCAGAAGCACAGCCTCAGACCGCTTGTGATAGGGCAAAAGGTCATTTTGGGTGTCGGGTGCACCGTAGGTCCAGCCGTCAAGCTCGACCTGGCCCCAGCGGGTGACCTTGATGGGCGTATAGATCAGGCCGGAAAGGTAAAGTTGCCGCGCGGTTGGTGTCCGCTTGATGCGCTTGGCAAGTCCCGCCTCAAACGCTGCCTGATAGGACCGGCCCAACATACCCTGCCCGCGCCGCCCTGATTCCGCATTATGCCGCGCCACTTCACGGGTGCAAACCGCCAAAGCCGTCTCCAAGGGCACCGGCACAACGCGGGAATCGGGCGCAGCTCCTGACTTGTGCCCGGCATGGGCACCCTTGAACTCTGGCCGGTCATCCAACACCCGCGAAAGGGTGGCGAAGGTCCGCTCAGCCGTCTTGGCCTGACCATTGCGCGGCAAGGCAAAATGTATCGCAATCCCAAGATGATGGCAGATTCCCAGCGGCTTCACACCGTCCAGCTTGGCCCCAGAGTTGCGGAACCTCTTGACCGCACCGCCCGCCACCTGATGCCCGGCAAAAGCAGAGCCGTTATCAGGGTAGAGCCGGTCAAAGATACCCCATGTCTGACAGACTCGCTTGATCAGAGCTTGCGTGGCGCGGGCGTTCTCGCTTTCGGCCAAGGTCCACCCAAGAATGAAGTTCGTCGCGCAATCCACCAGGGCAAGGAAGGTGTAACGGCGCGCCTTGCCGTCGCCATTATGCGCCCAGAAGTCCTTGGTGCGCCCGTCCAGTGACACCCACTCAAGCGGCCCGATTGTCGTCTTGTCCCGCAAAGCAGGCATGGCAAGACGCTTGACAGCCTCACTATGTCCAAGGCGCGCGTGAAGCTTTTGTGCCTCCGGAAGGGCCTTCCAGCGCCGCAAGACGGCTTGGTAATCGGGCCATTGCCACCCGTAAATCTGCTTCAGGTCGCGCACGTCGCGCCAAGCTGACTTGAGGGGGAACCCTTCACCGCCGTCTCTGATGGCCGTCATGAAGTATGACCAGGCGGCGTCCGACATCTCCACCTTGGGCCGTCCAACCCGCGCAATGTCCGACAGAAGCGCCGGGGCGAAGTTGATCGGATCAACCCCTTTAACGGCCCTTACAATGCGCGCTAAAGAGGCCTCAGAGGTGCCGTCTTCCCCGTGCTTTTCCCGAATGAAGGCGATCTTCTGCGCCCAGCTCATCCGCGAACCGATGGCAAGGAAGTCCCGCGCAATCGCCGCCTTCGCCTCCGCCGCCGCCCGCATGGCAGGCGTAGCGTTCATCATGTCCGCGTGCGCCTCGTCGTCACAGGTGCCCATCGGTAAGCCAGAGGCTTCAATGTCCCGCTCCAGGAGCGCCCGGCGAACTTCGGCGGGCAGGTCGGAAAGCTTTACGGCTTCGGGCCGTCTTGCGTCGCCTTCCAGCGTCACAATCGGCACTCCGGCCTTGATCAGCCAATTCGTCGCGGAAGTCCGATGTGTCGGGATGCCCGCAACTCCAAGGATGGACTTCACAGGAACGAACATCAGGCGGCGACCTTTGCGGCTTCCAGAATCCGCGCAACGAGGGCCGCAGCCTTCGGGCCTTTCCACTGGTTCATCAGTGCCTTGTCGGCATTTTGGCGCGTCACGCCTTCTTGGTTACACCAGGCTTGAAAGCTTGTGCCCTGAGTGGTGAAGCCAGCACGAACAAGCCTGTGGCGGTGACGTAGTTCCTCAGCTATATTTACATCTGACATGGCGCGCCCTGCGATGACTTTGCATGTAAAGTATTCGCACCGCACACAAGGTTAGTCAAGAGGGTTCAATGCAGCAGTCTGTTGACGCGACGATTCAAAGTTTGCGCGGAGCTGTAAGCGCGAAGTCCGATGCAGAACTTGCCCGGACTCTTGGCATTGATCAGAGCACTATTTCTTCATGGCGCGCGCGCGGAAGCGTTCCTCAGAAGTTCGTGAAGCTCCTGCGCTCGAACGGCTCAAGTGCAGCCAGCGGGCCGATAGATTGGTCGACTTTAGAAGCGTGGCCGGAGTTGCAGGAACGTAGCCGGGCGATTGGTCTGCTTCGCTTCACGTTGCTTCGCTCTGAGGTAGCCAGAAGCGGCGACGTTGATCGGGCGATGAGTGCCTTCATCGACCAGAAACCCTTCTGGCTTTTGATGTATCGCGCTGCACATGATCTGGGTGTGAAGATGCAGGCGCTCGGCGTGGAAATGAAGACCGCGCAAGCCCTGATCTTGCAGGATGATCTGCGCGATCCGGACGCAACAGCGCAGCGCGTGGCCAAGCACCTGGCCGAAGATATTGCCGAAAATCCCAACCTAAAACTGTGACTTTGGATCGTGTGTCGTGCGCAAAATCGCGCACGACTTTTGTAGTCTCGACACGACCGCACATTGATTTCATTGCATAATTTCTTAACAGGAAAACCTGCACACGGCCAAAACCGCCCCTTTTGCCGCATTTACTGTCAAACTCAATGAAACTGCCGTTCCGCAAGTTATTGATTTCGCTTGCGTTTATTTTCCGTCACTGTCAAACCTGCGTATTCCGGGGTGATGCGCCCACTGATTCCGATTTGATGCGCCCACCCGTTCCGATTTCATCGGCCCATCGATTCCGGGGTATCCGCCCACCCCGG
>JAYSQA010000059.1:0-8951 GCA_043721775.1 Rhodobacterales bacterium | reverse complement strand
GGCATCGAGGCGCTGCAGAAGGTCGTCGATACTCTGATCGTCATTCCCAACCAGAACCTGTTCCGGCTGGCCAACGAACGCACCACCTTCACCGAAGCTTTCGCCATGGCCGATGATGTGCTGTATCAGGGTGTCAAGGGTGTCACCGACCTGATGGTGCGCCCCGGCCTGATCAACCTTGACTTCGCCGACGTCCGGTCGGTGATGGACGAGATGGGCAAGGCGATGATGGGCACCGGCGAAGCATCGGGGCCCGATCGTGCCGTGCAGGCGGCAGAGAAGGCAATTGCCAACCCGCTGCTCGATGAAATCAGCCTGAATGGCGCCAAGGGTGTGCTGATCAACATCACCGGCGGCTATGACCTGACACTGTTCGAACTGGATGAAGCCGCCAACATCATCCGCGAAAAGGTTGATCCGGACGCCAACATCATCGTCGGCTCTACGTTGGATATCTCGATGGAAGGCATCCTGCGCGTTTCCGTCGTGGCCACCGGCATCGACATCAAGACGGCCAAGGCGGAAACCCCCGTCACCCGTCGCCCGATGCACGAGCCGTTGAAGCCAATGCCCGCGCCGCAACCCGAACTGCGCCGCGAGCCGCCGATGCCGTTGACGCAACCCATGCCGCGCCCCGCCCCGCAGCCGCAGATGCGCGCGCCTGAACCGTTGCAACAGCACTACGAAGATCCGGAATCTTACGCCCCGGAAGTTGACGAGGTTCCGGCCCCGGCCTACCGCCCCGCCCCGCAGCCGGAACAGCGTCAGGCCGCCGCCCGGGATGATGCGGGCAGCTTCATCGCCCCGCGTCCGCGTCCGATGGGCACGCCCTCGCCGGAAGCCATGGCCCGTCTGCAAGCCGCCGTCAGCAAGCCGCAGCCGTCAGCCCAGCAACCGGCCCGCAGCCCGGCCCCCTTGTCCAAGCCGGTGCCGAAACCGGCTGAGCGTCCGCGCTTTGGCATTGGCAGCCTGATCAACCGCATGTCCGGCGCACATCCCGAAGCCGCGCAACCGGGCCGCGCCCAGCCTCCGGTCACGGCCTATGACGACGAACAGGAACTATCCGCCGATCAGGAACGGATGGAGATTCCCGCCTTCCTGCGTCGTCAGGCTAACTGAAACAGTCTTGACGGACCTGTAACACTGTGAAAGAGCCCAAGGTCCGCCTTGGGCTTTTTTCTTTGAAAGTCATCGTGTTACCGCAAGATTTCGCCCTGTTACACTTCGTCATAAAGCGTGAATTGAGATGACGCCTGATGCAGCTTAGCTACAGCCTATCAAAGAGCGGTTAATTTCTGCGCCGCCCCCTTCAAGATAGTAATTGAGGCCTTCGTGCAAAACACAGTCAAATCCGCGGTGACGTTCAAGGGCTTGGGATTGCACTCTGGCAAACCCGTGCGCATGACGGTCCGCCCGGCGTCGGCTGACTATGGCATCTGGTTTCGCCGGACTGACCTGATGGACGGCGACACGCTGATCCCGGCGCGTTGGGATGCAGTTGTGCCATCGAAGCTGTGCACACTGGTCGCCAATGACGACGGCGCGCAGGTGTCAACCATTGAACACATCATGGCGGCTTTGGCGGGTCTGGCGATCAACAACGCCCTGATCGAGATTGACGGACCGGAAGTGCCGATCCTTGACGGCTCTGCCGCGCCCTTCGTGGCTGCCATTCTGGACAGGGGTATCCGGGCGCAGGCTGCTCCGGCGCGGGCGATCCGGGTGCTGAAATCCATCGAAGTGCGTGACGGTGCGGCCGTGGCCCGTTTGGACCCGGCTGAAATGCTGGAGATTGATTTTCGCATCGACTTTGCCGAAGCGGCGATTGGTCAGCAGTCGCGCAGGCTCAACATGTCGAACGGTGCTTTCGTCCGGGAACTGTGTGATTCCCGAACCTTCTGCCGCCAGTCGGATGTGGATGCGATGCGTGCCCGTGGCCTTGCGTTGGGCGGCACGTTGGATAACGCCGTGGTGTTTGACGGCGACCGCGTGCTGACGCCGGGAGGCCTGCGCCATGCGGATGAACCGGTGCGCCACAAGATGCTGGATGCTTTGGGCGACCTTGCCCTTGCCGGTGCGCCCTTGCTGGCGCGCTACACGGGCGAGCGTGCGGGTCACGCCCTGACCAACCGCCTGCTGCACAAGCTGTTTGCCACGCCGGGGGCCTTTGCCATCGACGATTGTGATGCGCTGGCCGGTGGAAAGCTGCCCGGCGTCGGTGTCCACCGTGGCGATCTTCCCCTTTACGCATAACCTCGTGCTGCAACGGTGAAAGCCGTTTTGCGCCCCGGATTTTTCTGTGCTAGGACACCGTCAAGGATAGGCGGGCACCGGGTGTGCCCCGCTTCGTTGGGTTGGGGATAGGCGGACGATGGCACTCGGAAGGTCAGGCGCGGCGCGTGGGATGGGCTTGGCGCTGATGTTGGTCGTCTTGACGGCTTGCGGTACCCCAGCACCCACCCAATTGCCGTTGGAAAACTACACCGCCGAGGAAATTTACAAGCGCGGTGAATTGGAGCTGGACGGCAAGAACGACGCCCGCACTGCCCTGACCTATTTCCAGGAGGTTGAGCGGCTGTATCCCTATACCGAATGGGCCAAGCGCGCGCTGATCATGCAGGCCTTCACGCTGCACAAAACCAAGAACTATGAAGAATCGCGGGTGGCCGCCCAACGCTACCTTGATTTTTACCCGGCGGGCGAAGACACCGCCTATGCCCAGTACCTGTTGGCCCTGTCCTATTATGACCAGATCGACGAGGTGGGCCGCGATCAGGGCCTGACCTTCCAGGCCTTGCAGGCGCTGCGCGTGGTGATTGAACAATATCCCGACAGCGAATATGCCAAGTCGGCGATGCTGAAATTCGATCTTGCCTTTGACCACCTTGCCGCCAAGGAAATGGAAATCGGCCGCTATTACCTGAAACAGCGCCACTATGCCGCCGCCCTGAACCGCTTCCGCACTGTGGTGCAGGATTACCAGACCACCAACCAGACCGCCGAAGCGCTGGAGCGGTTGGTGGAATGCTACCTTGCCCTTGGCCTGCCGGAAGATGCGCAGACGGCGGGGGCGATCCTTGGCTACAACTACGAATCAAGCCCGTTCTATCAGGATGCTTTCGCGCAGTTGAAAAAGCAGGGTCTGGCACCGGAAGCACGCGGCACCAGCTGGCTTTCCACGATCTATCGCCAGATGATCAAAGGCCAGTGGCTGTGATGCCACGGTCTTTGATGCTGCGGTTTCTGATCCCGGGCGCTTTGATGCTGCGGGCTGCAAGGCTGGCGATGTTAAGGCCGGCGATGTTAAGGGTGGCTGCGGCAACCGGTGTACGCACCAATCGGATGGCGTGATGCTGCGCAGTCTGGATATCCGCGATGTGCTGATCATTGACCGGTTGGAACTGGCGTTTCAGCCGGGCCTCAACGTGCTGACGGGCGAAACCGGGGCGGGAAAGTCGATTCTGCTGGACGCATTGGGTTTTGTGCTCGGATGGCGCGGCCGTACCGATCTGGTGCGCGCCGGGGCAGTGCAGGGCGAGGTGATTGCCGTCTTTGACCTGCCGCCAGGTCACGCCGCCCGCGCCGTGCTGGAGGCCGCAGGGATCGAGGTTGAAGATGACCTGATCCTGCGCCGCACCAACTCGGCCGATGGCCGCAAGACCGCTTACATCAACGACCGCCGCGCCAGTGGCGAGGTGTTGCGCGATCTGTCCGACACGTTGGTTGAACTGCACGGCCAGCATGACGACCGTGGCCTGTTGAACCCGCGCGGTCACCGGCTGTTGCTGGATACCTTCGCCGCCCTTGACCTGACAGGCCTGCGCACAGCATGGCGGGCGCGGTCAGATGCCCTGCGCGATCTGGCCGAGGCCGAGGCGCGTCTGGCTTCGATCCGGTCCGAGGAAGACTTCCTGCGTCATGCCGTGGCCGAACTTGACAAGCTGAATCCCGAGGCCGGTGAGGAAGCCAAGCTTGATACCAGCCGCCGCCTTATGCAGGCCGCGTCCCGCATAAGGCAGGATATCGCCCGCGCGCATGAAGTGTTGGGGCAGGGGGCTGATCATGCCATGCAGGACGCGCTGCGCTGGCTGAACGGGGCTGCTGAAAAGGCCGAGGGGCGGCTCGACGCAGCACTTTCCGCACTTGAACGCGCAGTGGTCGAGTTGGCCGAGGCGCAGACCGGGGTGGAAACCTGCCTTGAGGCGCTGAACTTCGACGACTCCGCGCTGGAGCGTCTGGAAGAGCGCTTGTTTGCCATCCGCGCCCTGGCCCGCAAGCATGGCGTGCTGCCCGATGACCTTGGCCCGCACGCCGCCACCTTGCGCGCCCGGCTGGAGGCGCTGGATGGTGGCGAACGCGGCCTGATCCGGTTGCGGCAGGCGGCGGCGCTGGCCGAAGCCGACTACACCCGCCGCGCCGAGGTGATGAGCCAGGCTCGCCGTCTTGCAGGCGGGCGGCTGGATACGGCGATGGCGGCCGAACTGGCCCCCCTGAAGATGGAGCGCGCTATCTTCCGCACCGATTTTACCGCTGCCCAACCGGGGCCGGATGGCCAGGATGAGGTGACCTTTACCGTCGCCACCAACCCCGGCGCACAGGCCGGGCCGCTCAACCGCATCGCCTCGGGTGGGGAACTCAGCCGGTTTCTGCTGGCGCTGAAGGTGTGCCTTACCGGGCAAACTCCCGGCTTGACGCTGATCTTTGACGAAATTGACCGGGGCGTTGGTGGGGCGACTGCCGATGCCGTGGGCCGCCGTCTGGCGCAACTGGCGTCCGGTGCGCAGGTTCTGGTGGTGACGCACTCGCCACAGGTGGCCGCTTTGGGGGCGCATCACTGGCGGGTGGAAAAGCGGGTGGTCGATGACATCACACTGTCCACCGTCACCCCGCTTGATGCTGCCGCCCGCACCGAGGAAATCGCCCGCATGCTGGCCGGTGACACGATAACCGAGGCCGCCCGCGCCGCCGCCCGCGCGCTATTGGCTGGTGGCTGAAAAGGTTCGCAACCAAATCACCCGCGTGCGGGCCTCTGGCATGCTTGCCGGTGGGACCATCACTCAAGCCGCACGCGCGCTATTGGCTGGTGGCCGAAAAGGTCAGGCTGACGGCGCGCCAACCGGCTTCGGCGGTCACCACGGCCGTCAGCAGGGCGCCAAAACGCGGCAAGTCCTGCCGGGCCTCATCCCTTGCGCCTGACACAACGAAACGCTGGCTGACGATGGCGACCCCGGTGCCCAGATCACGCAATTTCACTTTTCCCGTCACCAGCCGCGATGCTGCGAAGATGCCAGAAAACTCGCCCGCAAAGGCCGCTTCAGCGGCCTTTGCCCCCGAAAGGATGGCCCCGGTCAAGGTCAGCACATCGGCATCCTCTGCCAGCAAAGCCGCGACGCCCGCCGCATCCTGCCGCCCGAAAGCCGCGGCGAACAGTTTGGCGAAGCCCTCGGGTGTCATGCCGTGGCTACCTGTTGCAGCGAGGACGCAAGGTCGCCGTAACCGGTAAAGCGCCGCTCGTAGGCCAATCCCAACCGCCGCGCGCAGTCTTCCGCCTTGGCATCCAATGCAGCATCATTGGTTTGCGCCTGATAGACCAGCTTGGTGTAATTGCCAAAATACATGTCTCGCAACTGGGGGTGCCGGTCCAGCCCCATGGGCCGCCAGACAAAGGCATCAAACTGCCGGACCAGAAAATCCGTCAGGTAAAACGCGGTGAATTCGTCGGGGTGTGCTGCAAAAACGGCATTGCCCTCGAAGAAGGAATAGCAGTGCGGGCCCTCCAGCATCTGGACGCCCAGTTCCGCACATTTCGCCTGCAACAAGCCGCCAGTGCCGCAATCGGCGTAAAGGACGAACATGGCCTGATAGTCTGCCCGAGACTCCGCCACCACCCGCACCACCTCGTCAGTGATCTTGTCGGGGTAAAGGTGCAGCTTGGCGGGCAGGCATTGCAGGTCCATATGCTGCCAGCCATTGGCCTTGATGACGGCCAGCACCTCATGCGCCAGGGCGCCGCAGGCAATCAGCAGGATGCGGCCCTTGCGGTCTGGTGCAAGGCCTGCTTCGGTCAGGGTGACATCGTCGGGAAGGTCAGTCATCGGATGTTCCCTCCTGCAAGATCAGCCTTCAAGATGGGCGCGAAGCCTGCGATTGCCAAGCGCCAAAACCAAAGCCCCGGGCGATCAACCCGGGGACATTCTGGCAGCACAGATGTGAACTCCAGCCAATGGCCTTGGCAGACGGCCTTGCGTCCGCAATCAAATGTTGGCGCGGTTGTGCTTGCGCGCCATATAGGCCTTGGCAGTTTCCACAGCCACGGCGGCATCGCGGCAATAGGAATCTGCACCAATGGCCTTCGAGAATTCTTCGTTCAACGGCGCACCACCAACCAGAACGATGTAGTCGTCCCGCATACCCTTTTCCTTCATCGTGTCGATCACGACTTTCATATAGGGCATCGTGGTGGTCAGCAGGGCCGACATGCCAAGAATATCAGGCTTTTCTTCTTCCAGCGCCGCCAGATATTTTTCAACCGAGTTGTTGATGCCAAGGTCGCGCACTTCAAAGCCCGCACCTTCCATCATCATGGCGACAAGGTTCTTGCCGATGTCGTGAATGTCACCCTTGACGGTGCCGATCACCATCTTGCCCATGCGCGGCGCACCGGTGGCAATCAGCAGCGGCTTGAGGATGGCCATGCCGCCCTTCATCGCGTTGGCGGCCAGCAGAACTTCGGGCACGAACAGGATGCCGTCACGGAAGTCGGCGCCAACAATTGTCATGCCCGCCACAAGCGCCTTGGTCAGCGCATCGTAAGGCGCCCAACCGCGCGCGATCAGAAGGTTCACACCCTCTTCAATCTCTTCGCGCAGGCCGTCGTAAAGGTCGTCATGCATTTGCAGGACAAGTTCATCATCGGAAAGTTCAGACAGGATGATTTCGTCATTGTCGGCCATGCTGCGGCTCCTTGCGGCGTTTAAACGTCAATGGGGCCAAAGGCCGCTGTCGACTTTTCCCTTAGCGACATGACCGCAATGAAAGCCGACAGCAAGGCCGAAGGAAAGGGGGAATCGCCTGATAATTCTATCCTTTGCGACATGGAATGTGTCAGATGAAACGCCAGACAGGGTGATACGGGTGCGGTGGTTCAAAAGATGGCGGTTGGGTTGCGGGGCGGTGCTGTCAATGGCTGTTTTGGGGGCGGCGCAGGCCGGTGTCATACACAAGAACGTGCCCATGCAACTTGAGGCGGGGGCGTTCTGCGGCCATCCCGGTGTTGGCACCGCAGTGGCCCCCGGTGTGCACAACGGGAAAGTGATCCTCTTCAAGGAAGCCTTCGACTTCGTGCATCTTGGTGACAAGGTTCCGGGCTTGCCGGGGATGGGAATGGGAATTGCGGGACAGATCCCCTCTGGCGCAAAAGGAGAGATCCTGACGGGTGAGTTGTGGCGGGTTCTGGACCCGGCGCCGGTGGATTACTGGCACTTTGCGCTGAAAACGGATGGGCGCTTCTGGCTTGGCGCCACCCCTGACCCAGGCGCGGCACTTGCCCCCGGCCGCTACAAGTTCGCGGTGTTTCGAGGCAATGACCCGCTGCTTGTGTATGAGTTCACCGTCCTTGACCCCGTCCTGATGCCAAAGATCAAAGGTATCTGCCAGCCAGCGGTATCTTGAGGCTTGGCGATGTTCCTTAAATGTTCTAGTCTGTAGTGATGGAACCCAAGGACAGCAGCATCTTGCCCGGTCAACGCCTGCGTGCCCGGGGCGCGGCCAGCAATGACACCGGGCGGTTCGAAGGCACCTCGCGGGTGGCCTATGACGATGGCTGGGATACACCTGAGGAAGGTCGGCTGGTGCAGACTGAGGTGCGCCTGGAAAACGCCCGCTCGGCCATCACCTACAACACCTCGCCCGACCTGCCGTTTGACCGCTCGATCAACCCCTACCGGGGGTGTGAACATGGTTGCATCTACTGCTTTGCAAGGCCGACGCATGCCTACCTGAACCTGTCACCGGGTCTTGATTTCGAAACCCGGCTGGTGGCAAGGCCGGGGATTGCGCGGGTGCTGGAGCGGGAGTTGCGGTCCAAGGCCTACAAGGTCGCCACGATTGCGATCGGCACCAACACCGACCCTTACCAGCCGATCGAAGCTGAATACGGCGTGATGCGCGAGGTGCTGGCGATGCTGCTGGCCTTCCGGCATCCGGTGGCTATCACCACCAAGGGGACGCTGATCGAGCGGGATCTGGACCTGCTCGTGCCCTTGGCGCAGGCCGGGCTGACGCGGGTGGGGGTGTCGGTCACGACGCTTGACCCGGTGCTGGCGCGGCGGATGGAGCCTCGGGCCGCCAGCCCAAAGCGGCGGCTGGAGGTGATCCGGCGGCTGACAGCGGCAGGGGTGCCGGTGCGGGTGATGGCCTCGCCGATGATCCCGGGCCTGTCGGATCATGAACTGGAGCCGATCATGGAAGCGGCTGCCGATCATGGAAGCGGCTGCCGAGGCGGGGGCTGTTGCTGCCAGTTTCATCAGTCTGCGGCTGCCAAGGGAAGTGTCACCGTTGTTTCAGGATTGGTTGGCGGCGCAGTATCCGGACCGGGCGGCCAAGGTGATGGCCCGGGTCAGGGAGTTGCATGGCGGCAAGGATTATGACGCCGAATGGGGCAAAAGGTTCAAGGGGCAGGGGATCTGGGCCGAGTTGATGGCGCGGCGGTTTCATGTGGCTTTGGCCCGGCTGGGGTTGAATAATCCGCAGCCGGCTTTGCGGGCAGACCTGTTTCAGGTGCCGTTGGAGGACGGGGCGCAACTGGGGTTTGATCTGTGAAATGGACAGGATTGCACGCGTGCAATCCATCGTAAGCCTTTGATATGTAGTAACCTTCAGAAAAATATTCATCTTTTGTTAAGACGGATTTTCACGACCAGGCCAAATGCGCAACCCTGGCTTTTGGTAGG
>JAYSQA010000058.1:0-3982 GCA_043721775.1 Rhodobacterales bacterium | reverse complement strand
GTAAGCGGTGCGCCATTCACACGTTGACGGCGGAATTCCAGGGCAGCAGGTCGTCGATCTGGCTTTGTTTGTGCCCGTTGACGATGGCGGTGAGTGTGGCGGTCAGATAGGCATGGGGCTCGATGGCGTTGAGTTTGCACGTTTCGACCAGCGACGCGATGGTGGCCCAGTTTGCGGCACCGGCGTCATGGCCCGCGAAGAGGGCGTTCTTTCGGTTCAAGGCGATGGGTCGGATGGTTCGCTCGACGGTGTTGTTGTCCATCTCGATCCGGCCATCTGCGAGGAACAGTCGAAGGCCAACCCAGTATTTTGCGATGTATTTCAACGCCTCGCCCAAAGGGGATTTGGCGGACACGCGGGCACGGTGGTGGGTGAGCCATGTCTCGAAGTCGGCGATCTTTGACGCTGACTGGTCTTGGCGGATGGCGAGGCGGGCTTCAGACGACAAACCCCTGATCTCGGCTTCGATCTTGTAGAACTCGGCGATGCGTTTGAGCCCGTCTTCGGCGATAGGGGCGGTGCTGTTACGGGCGACTTCAAAGAGTTTGCGGCGGGCATGGGCCCAACAATAGGCAAGCTGGATGGCTGGACCGGTTCGTTCGGGCTGGATCAGGCGGTTATACCCCGCGTAGCCATCGACTTGCAGGATGCCAGTGAAGCCCTGCAAAATGGTGTCGGCATATTGCCCGCTGCGCCCGGGCGCATAGGTGAAGGCTACGCCCGGCGGGGCTGCACCGCCCCAAGGTCGATCATCCCGGGCGAGTGCCCAGAAGTATCCGGTTTTGGTTTTGCCCGCCTTTGGATCAAGCACTGGGGCCCGGGTCTCGTCCATGAACAGCTTCTGTGATCGCTTCAGATCGGCAATCAGCGCGTTGAACACCGGCTTCAGCTCATAGGCCGCTTTGCCGACCCAGGCGGCTAAGGTCGAGCGGTCCAGAACGATGCCTTGGCGGCTGTAAATCTGGGCCTGCCGATACAACGGCAAATGGTCGGCGTATTTGCAGACCAACACATGCGCCACGGTCGCCTCGGTTGGCATACCGCCCGAGATCAGACGCGCCCGGGCCGGAGCTTGCACCACACCGTTCGAACAGGACCGGCAGGCATACTTCGGACGGCGGGTGACGATGACCCGGAACTGGGCCGGGATCACGTCGAGGCGCTCTGACACGTCTTCACCGATGCAATGTAAGCCGCCACCGCAGACGCAGATCTGCGTATCTGGCTCGATCACTTCCTCAACACGCGGCAGGTGTTTGGGCAAAGAGCCGCGATTGGCGGCACGCGGGCTGGAAACGGCCGGTTTGGGCGTCACCTCGCAAGTATCTTCCTCGGCCTTGATCATGGCAATGCCGGTCTCGATATCTTCGAGTGCCAGTTCGAACTGATCCGGGTCGCTCTTCTCGGATTTACGCCCGAACATCGCTTGTTTGAAGGCTGCGACCAGCAGTTCCAGACGCGCGTTGCGGGCATGAACGGCGATTACAATCGCCTTCAGCGCGGCAACATCATCAGGAAGGTGGGCCATGTTCAGCATGGGCAAAGAATAGCAAATCCACGCGGGATTTACCCATGTAATCAACGTGGTGATTCATCTTGTCGCAGCTATTCCACCGCCATCGGCGCACGCACTTCGACCGCCCGGACCCGCCGCCAATCCAACCCCGAGAACAGCGCTTCGAATTGCGCATGGCATAGGTTCATCACCCCGTCCTTGATCGCAGGCCAAGTGAATGTGTGTTCCTCCAGCCGCTTATAGGCCATCACCAGACCCGTCCCGTCCCAGTAAAGCAGCTTCAGCCGATCCGCCCTGCGCGACCGGAACACGAACACAGTGCCCGTGAACGGATCCTTGTGCAGTTCATTCTTCACCAGCGCCGCCAATCCATCATGGCCTTTGCGAAAGTCGATCGGCTTGGTCGCCACCATGATCCGCACCCGGTTCGACGGGAAGATCACAAGGCCGCCCGCAGCGCTGCTGCCAGTTCAGCAATCCGGGACGGCGGCGTCGCCGCATCCAGCCGCAGAGTGATGCCGCCAACAACCAGCTCAATCCGATCTTGCACCGACACCTGCGGCGGCAAGGCGTCCGCAACCACAACCTGCGCAAAGTTTGCACCGGTAAAATCCGGAACCACCAGCTTGCCCACTCGCGCAAGCCCGCGCCAGGACGACAAATGATTGGGCTTCAGCCCATATCGCTCCGCAACAGATCTGACGGTAACACCGGGCACCAAAGACTCGGCAATGATCCGACCCTTCATCGCATCCGACCAGCGCCGTTTGCCCGTCGGTCCGGCCAAAACCTCCATCCGGCTGACGGACTCCAAATGGTGCTCACGATCGACTCCCATTCACGCCTCCCATGAAAACTACACGGGCAACGCAATCGCACATCACATCACCGGGCAGAAGGTGGCGGCGGCGCACCGCTTACGGAGCAAATGGACTTCGTGCGTGACTCATTTGGGATTCCCAATTCCCGCGAACTCTGACTCAATGCTTTTATGAGGTCAGGAGGCAGGGATGGCAGGGATCGCGATCACGCGGAAGGAGCTGACGGCGTCGGAGATGCGGGGGGCGGCGGGCAAGACCAAGGATGCGCGGGCGGCGCGTCGGATGTTGGCCATTGCGCTGGTTCTGGAGGGGGTGGATCGCGAGGCGGCGGCCAAGATCTGCGGGATGGACCGACAGACGCTGGGGTGAGGCGGAT
This sequence comes from Rhodobacterales bacterium, assembly GCA_043721775.1. Lineage (GTDB taxonomy): Bacteria > Pseudomonadota > Alphaproteobacteria > Rhodobacterales > Rhodobacteraceae > Stagnihabitans. Next base: position 1,269 of record JAYSQA010000058.1, on the reverse strand, counting down.
CAGGAAACCTTCCGGGGGACGGTTTCCCCGCCGAACGGGTGCACCGCTACAACGCCGAGGGTCTGGATGGGTTGGTGAACCGAAGGGTTGCGCAGCGCCCCCGGCGGCTGACGCCCGGACAGATGACGGCGCTTGCCGGTTGGGTTGAGGCCGGTCCCGATCCCGAACAGGACGGGGTGGTGCGCTGGCGGCGGCGCGATTTGCAGGCCCGCATCGCGGTGGAGTTTGGCGTCACCCTGCACGAGCGGACAGTCGGCAAGCAACTGGCGGCTCTGGGCTTTCGGCGGCTTTCGGTGCGCCCACAGCACCCCAGGTCGGACCCCGAAGCCCAGGCGGCGTTCAAAAAAACTTCCCCGAAGCGGTGGCCGCGGTGATCCCCGAAGCCGCACAGGGCAAGCCGCTGGAGATATGGTTCCAGGAGTGAGGCGGATCAGAAAACAATCCGGGGGACTGTTTTCCCGGCGAACGCAAGGGTTGGCCAGCAAGGCACGCTCACACGGGTCTGGGCGCGGCGCGGCAGCCGTCCCCGGGCGCTGCGCGACACCCGTTACCAATGGTCCTACATCTTCGGTGCCGTCTGCCCCGGACGCGCCACAGCTGCGGGCCTCGTGCTGCCCTTCGCCAATACCGAGGCGATGAACGCCCACCTCGCCGAGATCGCCCGCACAGTGGCCCAAGGCGCTCATGCCGTTCTCGTTCTCGACGGCGCAGGGTGGCACGGGGCAAAGGCGCTCACCATCCCGGACAACATCTCGCTCCTGCACCTGCCGCCCTATGCCCCCGAACTGAACCCAGTCGAAAACGTCTGGGCCTACCTGCGCGCCAACAAACTCGCCATCACTGTCTTCGACAGCTATCTGGACATCGTCGACGCCTGCTGCAACGCATGGAACTTCTTCGCCAACGATCCAGAGGCCATCTCGTCGATAACCTCACGCCAATGGGCACAGGTCAGTTGAAAGGGCCGTTGGTATGAGCCACAAACCCGGTCCGGCTCACTCCCCCCGCAACCAATCCGCCGGGTCAGTCAGGATCGGTCGGAAATAGGCGATCATCCGGCCCTCGGACGGGCAGGTGGCACCGGGTGTCCAGGGGGCGACGCCGTGGATGGTCAGGCGGTGGACCAGAACGGCCTGACCGGGTCCCGGTTCGATCACCCGGCGCGGACAGGTTGCAAAGACCTGTGCCCGAACCCGCTGATACATGTCCGTCACATCGACCTTTGCCCAGCCCTGCGGATCCGTTCCGGCATAGGCGGCGGCAAAGGCC
>JAYSQA010000057.1:0-2798 GCA_043721775.1 Rhodobacterales bacterium | reverse complement strand
CCAGCGCCACCACCTTGGGCCCCAGATACAGCGCGTATTCGCCAAACATCTTGCGCGCCGACAGGCCGGGCAGATCGGACAGCGCGTCCTGCAGGTCTGTGATGGTTTGCGGGCGGGTGGCCATCAGCCGACCCAGCCCGCTTCGCGCATCAGGGCATCAGAGGCTGCTTCGACCTGCGCTTCGACCGTGCGCATGAAATCCCCCAAGGGGCGGCCGGGTGGGATGGCGGGCAGGAATTCAATCACGGCGGTTCCGGGGTGGCGCAGGATGCCGCGTTTGGGCCAGAACAGACCGACGTTGGTGGCGGCCGGAATGCAGGGCTGGTTGAACTGGGTGTACAAAAGCCCGGCCCCCACCTTGTAGGGCATCTTTTCGCCGGGCGGCACCCGTGTGCCTTGCGGATAGATCACCAGTTGGCCGGGGATCAGGGCTGCGCGGGCCGCATCCTCTTTCATCTTGGCGATGGCCGCCCCCCTTTTGCCCCGGTTGACCGGGATGCAGCCGATGCGCAGGGCATATTGGCCAAGGATCGGCATCCAGATCAGCTCTCGTTTCATGATGAACTTGGGTGCTGGCAGGACAGAGCCCAGGATGATGATGTCAAAGAAGCTTTGGTGTTTGGCTGCGATCAGGACCTCGGCCGTGGGAACCTGGCCGCGGATTTCGGTTTTGAGGCCGACCAGAAGGCTGGCAGTGAAGCGCACCCAGGCGCAATAGGCGTGGACGGCGGCGTAAGCGCCCTTGCGGCTGAGGAGGGCGGGCACGGCAAAGATCAGCGCGCAGACCACCATCGCAAGGTACATCTGGACGATGAAGATGAGGGACAACAGCCAGCGCAGCGGGGTCGGCATCAGGTCAATCCTCGCAGGGTGCGGAAGGCGGCGGTGCGGGTGGCAAGAAAGGCCACAAGGGCTGCGAGGGGCACCAGAAGCAGCGGCAGGAACCAGCCAAGGCCGGCAAAACCAAGCCCGGTCAGAAAGCCGCCCGCCGCGTCCTGGGCGGGCAACACGGCCACGCCCGCCATGCCAAGCGCCACCCCCGCAAGCGCCCCGGACGCGGCGCGCAGGGTAAAGCGGCGCACGAAGGCGCGGGCGATGTAGCTGTCCTTGGCCCCGACCAGCCGCAGCACGCGGATGACTTGCGCATTGGCCGACAGGGCGGCGTTGGCCGCAAGGGTGATCATCGCGGCCATCGCAAAGCCGATCAGCAGGATCGAGACCAGGCCCAGCATCCGCAACCGCTGCGCCGCCTCGGCCATCGGGCGACGCCAGCGCAGATGATCGTCCAGCACAGCCCCGGGTGCTTCGGCGGACAGGCGCAGGCGCAGACCCTCGGCGTCATAGCCCGCCCCGGTTTCGGTCACGGCGACCAGTTGCGGGATGGGCAGGTCAGCCAGCGGCAGGTCGGGGCCAAACCACGGCTCCAAGAGCTTGCGCCCCTCATCCGCCGTCAGGGCGCGGGCCGAGGCAATGCCGGGCGTCGTGGTCAGGATATCGACAACGGCCTTGGTTTGCAGGGCCAACTGGTCTTCGGGCGCGGATATCCGCACGGTGGCGGTACGCTCCAACGCGTCAGCCCAGCGGGTGGCAAGCTTGCCCGAGGCCAGCGACAGCGCCATTGCAAACACCGCCAGAAAGGTCATCGCCCCCGCGGTAAAGCTGGTCAGCCGGGCCGATGCGCCCGACGGTGGCACCACGCGGTCATCGCGGCGGGGGGTGCGGCTGAGCAGGCTCATAGATCAGCCCCCGCCAGTTGGATGCGCCGTTTCGATATTCGCAGCACCCGGGCTGCGACCTGCGCCTTGGCCTGACGGATGATGTTGAGGTCGTGGGTGGCCACCAGGATCGTCTTGCCCATGCGGTTCAATTCCACCAGCAGGGTCAACAGCCGCAACGACATTTCCCAATCCAGATTGCCGGTCGGTTCATCGGCCAGGATCACATCCGGCCCCATGATGATGGCGCGGGCCAGCGCCGCCCGCTGGCGTTCGCCACCTGACAGCGAAGGCGGCAGGGCGGTGGCCAATGGCCCAAGGCCCACCCAGCCCAGAAGCGAGGTCAGGTCCGCCGCAGGTGTGGCTTTGCCCGCCACCGTCAAAGGCAGCGCCACGTTGGAGGCCAGGGGCAAATGATCCAGAAACTGGCAATCCTGATGCACGACGCCAATGCGCCGCCGGGTCAGGGCCACATCGTCACGGCTAAGCGCGCGCACCTCACGGTCAAACAGGGTGACGCGGCCTGCGGTTGGCAAAAGTTCGGCATAGCACAGTTTAAGGAACGTGGATTTGCCCGAGCCGGACGGCCCGGTCAGGAAATGAAATGACCCCGGCGCAAGGCGCAACGAGATCTCTGACAGCAGTTCCCCGCCGCCATAACTGTAGGCGGCATTCTCGAAAGCGATCAAGGTCTGGTTCCGTTCCTTGCACGTGATGTGAAGCACCATTGCCCAAGGACGTGCAGGTTTCAACAGTCTGATTGCGGTCTGTGTGGCCAATGGAGCGGCAGTGTTAATGATTTGGACACAAAGCATTGGACGGCACGGGTTTAATTGCTACAACATCCTCCAAAAGAGCCATAAAGCGAGCGGGACAGATAGCGATGCGTTTGATATGCCCCAATTGTGATGCGGAATATGAAGTGGACGACAGCGCCATCCCGCAAGCAGGGCGCGACGTTCAATGCTCGAACTGCGGCCATGCCTGGTTTCAGGCCCACCCCGAGGCGCTGCCCGAAGCTGCGCCGTTAGCTGCGGCTCAAAATATCCCGGTTGCTGTGACGCCACCTGTGACGCCACCTGT
>JAYSQA010000056.1:0-12215 GCA_043721775.1 Rhodobacterales bacterium | reverse complement strand
TGGCGGCCAGGCAAGGGCTCTACCTCTTCGAGGAGAAACCCCACCCTGGCCGACTGCGATCACCCGATCACCAGAACCGTCAAGCCCCGGCCGTCGTTGTTGGGTAGTGTCTCAGTTTGAATTATCTTTTTTCCGGTAGGGGCCACGCTTCCCCGGCTTGGGCGCAGCGGCTTCGATCAGTTCTGCCAGCCATTCCATGTCGTGCAATTCCTTGGAAACGCCAGCAGCCATCGCCGGGGTGCATTTCAGCGTCTTGTGGATGCGGACGAAGTTGTAGTGCACGAAGTAGAGTGACAGCATGTGCAAGTGGTTTTCCAGCTTCTTGCTGAAACCGTTGGTCAAGCGGGTGAAGCGGCGCATGCCCATCCGCATGGTGAGGTTCTGGCGCTCAACGTGGCTGGTGCTGATCATGTCCGGGTTGGGCTTGCCGAAGATCGGCTCTTTAATCGCCCCAGTGCATTCAGCGGGCGAATACTTGCGCTCGTGGCCCTTGGAGCCCGTAGGCTCGCCATACAGCTTGATCAGCATAGCATAGTCTATATCCGCCGCGAAAGCATCGCCAACGGCCTTGAGATAAGCGCCATAGCCATCGGTGGTCAGCTGGACGCGGTTCGCCAGACGGTCGGCCAGGTCGAACATGAAGTCCCGCGCGGTGCTGGCGGAGCGGTCACCTACTTCGAAGGACAGGATCATCTTGTGATCACGGTCGATAGCAGTCCATGTCCACACATCGCCAGCGCCTTCCGGTGCAGCCTTGGCTGTCGCAACGTTCTTGTCCTTGGCATAGCAGAAGGACCAGATTTCATCACACTGGACCTGCGCGGCTTTGACATTGCGCACGGTCGCGTCGTGATACGCGGCGCAAGCCTCGCCTGCATCAACGAGCAGCTTGGTCACGGTGTTGATCGAAACACCCGTGACGCGGCTGATCGAACGCATGGAAGAACCCTCAACGAGCAGGTTAAGGATGGTGACGCGGGTCTGGGTGTCTAGCTTGTTCATGTCGTTTAGATATGAACTTTTATGCTTAGCGTCAAGCATTACTTTTCGGCATCATCTGGCGGATCATCGAACAACTCGCCTTGCCTATCGGGGAACGCAGTTTGAAACAGTTTTTTGAAGAACTCTTTCTTCCCGGATGGAGTGGCACGAAGAAGTGTTGTTGTTGCACTGATTTGTCGCTCAAGGCTTGGGTGGCCGACATCTTCCGTTAGGCCCTGATGAAGGGTTGTTTTGCGCCTCCCCGTGCTACGACTCTTGGGGCTTTTCTTCTTCAGTTCATCCAGCACACCTGGAGGCAATTGCTTATAAATCAATGCGTTAGTCAGTTTTCCGATGTAGGCGTTTCGACTGCTGTTGCCTGGCTGATACGGCCAGCCCCAAACCCGATGAAGCTGCTCATAAAACACGTCTGGGAAGCGCTTAGCCCAAGGCAAAAGTTCTGGGGAAATGAAGGCCGCCAAAATCTTTTGCAGTTCGTCACGGGCACGATATGATTGGTATCCGGTTGCTTCGTCAACCAAAGCGATGATCCCGACTTTTGCGAAAGCGCGAATGAGGCTTTCTGCACGGTCAACAATCACTTTTTGCCGATCTGTCGTATCGCCCGCTGCACGAGCCGACAGTATCGCATCGCAAATATCTGGTAGAACAGTAGCGGGGTATCCCAAAACGCGGTGAAACCCCGGAGCGCTAAACAAGATCGGGTTTCTCAGCGCCATCTCTAAGTCACTGGAAAGGTGAGAAGAAAGCCACTTCTGGGTCGCGAATCGGGGGAGTTCGGCACCATCATCATCGGGGCGCATGTCGTCCCTTGGGCCGCCCCGTGTTACCGCCAATCCTCGAAACATTGCTCGCTGCGAAATAACGCGCTGGGAGTTGTTCAGAACGAAGCAATCCAGCTCTATATCGCCAACCTTTAATGGCCTGTTTTCTGAGCCAAATTCGGCAATCGGGATTGATGCAGACGCGGACCAGCGGGCCGTGGCGCTTTTGCGGGCGATCTCTGACCGCCGCTCTGGGCTCAATGAAGCAGCACGCGCGTCACCGCCTTTTTTCTGTGAACTTTCATCAGTCATTTTGCACCCCTATGCTTGCCATAGAAGTTTCATAATGCTTGCGCTCTAATTTGCAAGCACAATGTTTAACTGGCGCACTATGCTTGCTGCTTTCCCCACCGCTTCGCCGCCGCCTGCTTGGCAATCTCCGCCCGCCGCTCCGGTGACATGCTGGACGCGCGGGCTTTGCCACCCTTGGCCCCCAGAGCCTTCGCAGCCGGGTCTTTGCCGTCATCGGGCGCAATGTCCGCAACCTCGCCCGTGGCGATCCTGCCGATCATCACCGCCAACCCTATCGCGTCGGCGGGGCGCTTCTCTCCGTTCGGACCTTTGGGCATGAAACCTCCTATGCTTCCCGCTAAGCATATAGGAACGCGCGGCGCTGGGCGATACCCCTGTCAACCCCGCCAGATTTCAAACTGAGACACTACCCGTCGTTGGTGCCGGAACCCCGCCCGGGCTACGCCCTCCCGGCGTTCCACCACCAACGACACTTTCTCATCCAGATTGTCGCGCTACACAGGGCGGCCTCTAGCAGGTTGCTGAAAAAGGATTTTTAAGCGTATCGCCTGGGACGGATGTTCCGTCTTTCACCCGTTTTCGTCGCTCAAGCCACCGTTTGCGCACTTTCTGAGACGGATTTCCCATATCTTTCACCCATTTCGGGGGTGGTCGGCACTTTTTCAGCAGCCTGTTAGACAGTGTAGAGGTAAAGATCGAAGTCGACTTCTGACACTGTCCGCATTACCCGGGCATATTCCGCCGACAGGATGGCCGTGAAGGTGCGGTGCATGTCCACTCCCAAAGCGTCCTTCAGGAAGTCGGATGCCTTGGCCGTCTCGATCGCGGACCGCCAATCCAAGGGAATCGCGGGCGCATCCGCGCCGTTGGCATAGCCATCACCAGTGGTTTCCGGGCCGGGGTCGATCTGGTGCTTCAACCCGTGGCGGATGCCCGCCAGAACGGTGGCCGCGACGAGGTAGGGGTTGGCATCCACGCCTGCCGGGCGATGTTCGATCCGGCGGGCCTTGATATCGCCCGCCGGGATGCGCAACGCGACCGAGCGGTTGTTGACGCCCCAGGTCGGCGACACCGGCGCGTAAGAGTTCGAGGCGAAGCGCCGCCACGAATTGGCGTGGGGGGCGAAGACCAGCATCGCTTCGCCCATCGTGGCGCGCAGGCCGCCGATGGCGTGCCTGATCGTGTCGGACCATTGCCCCTCAACCGCCTCGACGAAGACATTCTTGCCCGCAGCGTCCAGCATTGAGACGTGGAAGTGCATGCCGGAGCCTGCGTAACTCTCATTCGGTTTGGCCATGAAGCAGGCCGTCACACCATGGGCGCGGGCGTTCATCCGCACGATGCGCTTCAGGCGCATCAGGTCATCAGCGGCCTGCACCACGTGGTCTCGATAGTGCAATGTCATCTCATATTGGCCCGGTGCGAATTCGGAAATCAGGGTTTCGGCTTTGATTCCGATCAGTTCCGCGGCTTTGTAGATGTCATTGAAAAGGGGCAGCATGCCGTGCAGCTTGTCGACGGAATACACGTCGGTCTTGTTTGAGGCTCGGCCATCCAGCACGTCACGCGCCGGAACCATCTTGCCATCCGGGCCGCGCTGATTCTCCAGCAGGAAGAATTCCAGCTCGAACGCACCGGCTGGGAACAGGCCTTCGGCGGCCAGCGCATCGACCTGACGTTGCAGGGCGTGGCGTGGGTCAGATGTCATCGGGTGACCTTCAAGGTCATACATGCTCATCAACACTTCACCGCGCGGCGGGTTCGTCTTGTGCAGGGCTTTCAGGGTGCCGGGGATTGGCCAGGCCCGCCTGTCACCATCGCCCTGATCCCAGATCAGGCCAGTTTCATGGACATCCTCGCCGCAGATGTCGAGACCAAGGATGGAAATCGGCAAAAGGCGCCCGTTCTTGTAAAATGACAAGAGTTCGTGCCTGCGGATGATCTTTCCCCGGCCAATTCCGTTCGCATCGTGCAAGACGATGTCGAAGGCTTCCACCTCGGGATGGGCATTCAGGAAGGCTTTCGCTTCGTCGACGGAGGAGCCGGAGGGGCTGGTCATGGTCATCTTTCAAGCGTCCAGTTCAGTCAGCACTTCGTCGAAGGTGGCAATCAGGCTGTCGACCTGACGTTTCTTCGTGGCGGGGCTGATCAGCATCATGTTGTGGAACGGGGCAATCAGGCAGCCGCGGTTCAGAAGCGCCATGTGAAGCGCGGCCTCGACTTGCGGTTGGTGGGCCAGGCCGGCCTCGGCCCCGTTGTGCAGGGGGCCTGGGGCGCAGATGAACTCCACCCGGGCACCGACGCGGACCGCGTGCCATGGCAGGTTGTGGGCGGCGATGGCTTTGGACAGACCCTCGACCAGACGCTGGGCGAGGGTTTCCATGTGGTCATAAGCCTGTGGCGTCATCACCTCTGACAGAGTGGCGCGCAGGCAGGCGAATTGCAGGGGGTTGGCCGACAGCGTGGTGCCCATGCCGGAATGACCAGAGGGGCGGTTGGCGTTGGCGGTCTGGTAGCGGGCGGCGACGGATTCGGATAATCCCCAGACGGCGGTGGGCAGGCCGCCTGCGATGCATTTGCCGACGACGAAAATGTCGGGGTCTAGCCCATGCACGCGGGTATAGCCGCCGTACCCGGTAGAGATGGTGTGGGTCTCATCAATGATCAGCAGGGCGCCGTATTGGGTGCAAAGGCGGCGCAGACCCTCAAGGAACCCCGGCGCGGGCAGGACCATGCAAGAGTTGGTCATCACAGGTTCGGTCAGGATGGCCGCGACGTCGCCTTTGGCGAGGGCGGCTTCAACCCCGGCAAGGTCGTTGAATTCACAACAGACAGCGAGTTGGGTCAGGTCGGCCACCTGGCCCAGCAGACCGGGGCGGTTGACGGTTTGACCGTTTTCCAGCGTTACGAAGGCATCATCGACCGTGCCGTGATAGCAGCCGTTGAAGACCAGAACCTTGGGGCGGCCCGTCACAGCCCGCGCCACGCGCAGCGAAAAGCGGTTGGCGTCGGTGGCGGTGGTGGCAATCTGCCAGCGGAAGGGGCCGAACACTTCCGACAGCAGCCGACCGGCTTCAAGGGCATCCTCGGTCGGCAGCATGTAGGTCAAACCTTTCCGAGCCTGCGCGCGGATGGCCTTTGCGACAGGCGCGGGCGAATGGCCGAACATCGAGCCGGTATCGCCAAGGCAGAAGTCGTTGATCTGATAGCCGTCGATATCGGTGATCGTGGCCCCTTCGGCACGTTCCACCAAGGGCAGGTGCGGCATTGGCCAGTCTTTCATCCAGTGCAGCGGCACGCCGTCAAGGTATACATCAGAGGCTTTGGCCATCGCGCGGGCGGATTTCGGACGGGTGGTGGTGAAACGGCGGGCCTCGCGCAGGGCGAGGGCTTGCAGCTTGTCACGGGCTAGTCCGGCGATGGTTTCAGGGTCTGACATGGCGGGTCCTTCCGGTTCGGCCCTCTTATGTCGGATAATTTGATCAAATGGAAGGCCGGACAGGAAACCGCAGCCAAACGAAAAGAGCGGCCCCTTGCGGTGTCAGAGGAACACCGGGGCCGCCCCATACCGAACCGTCCTGCGGGTTTGCACCCGTGCCACAGCTTTGCGCGACGACTGAAGGATTTCAGCGCGTCGCTGCGCTTAGCTGTTGCCAGACCACAAGGTGAATATGCTGCATACCGGACTGCTTGTCAAAATTGCGTTAACTTTTCCGCAATCGCGTCAACGGTATGGGGGGTGGCACGTGATTGGTGCCTGGGCCGGGTCAATGGCCGTTGGTCAGACCGAATCGGTGGGCTTTGGACAAAGGGGCCGGGATCATTCGGCCCCTTCTGTCATGCTTGCGCATGTTTGGGGCAGGCTTTGGACGCGCAGCTTAGCGGGCGGCCATGCCCACGGTCTTGCGGGCCGCGACCTGCTGAACAGGAACGTCTTGCATCGCCTCGGGGCGGGTGCGGTTGTCGCGCTGCCAAGGCATGGAAACCTCTTCGGTGACACTGGCGTCGATTGCGGAATTCAGCCAACGGCGTTCGGTTTGCATTTCAGGCTCCTGTTGTTTGTCGTTTCGTCCTTAGAGCCAATATGCTGTTGGTTTGCGGCGCGGTTTTGGCGGCTTTGGGCATCTGCGGGGCCATTTGCAAATTTCTGTTAACCAGATTGAGGCACTGAAGATCGTCCGGCAAGTGTCTGTAAGACTTAAATAAAATTTTTGAAGCTGCGCGAATTCGTGTAAAATTGTGGCTTGATTGCGGCCCTTGTCTTCCAGATCGTGCCGCAATGGGCCTAAAGCCGGATCACGGATATCAGGCGGCCGTAGTCGGCCTCGTTCGCGTGAGTCGTGCGGCGGAAGGAATAGAATCGGTCGGGGTCGCGGTAGGTGCAGTGGCGCGTCCATTCGGCATGGCCGACGCCCGCCTGCCGCAGGCGGTGCAGGCCATAACCGGGCAGGTCGAACAGATAGCGGTCACCCTTGCCGTTGATGAAGAAGCGGGCCGAGGTGGGGTCGTCGTCGGTGAAAGCCTCAAAGAACTCTGGCCCGACTTCGTAGGCGGGCTGGCTGATGGTGGGGCCGATGACGGCGGTGATGTTTTTCCTTTTGGCACCAAGGGCTTCCATGGCGTCCACCGTCGCCTCCAACACGCCGGCTTGCGCGCCGCGCCAACCGGCATGGGCGGCGCCGATGACCTGCGCTGTGGGGTCGGCAAAGAGAACGGGCTGGCAATCGGCGGTCAGTATCCCCAAGCCGATGCCGGGCGTCGCGGTGACCATGCCATCGGCAGCCGGACGTTCCGGCGAGGGTTCCGTCAGCGTGACGACCTTGGAGGAATGGATCTGGTGCAGGCTGATCAGGGCGCCCGGCGCCAGCCCCAGCTTTTCGGTCACCCGGTTGCGGTTGATCAGGACCGCTCCGGTCAGGTCGGTAGAGCCGGGGCCGCAGTTCAGGCCCTGAAAGATGCCGGACGAGGCACCGCCCTTGCGGGTGAAAAAGCCGTGGCGCAGCGGGATGGCGTCAGAGGTCAGGATTTCCAGCATCAGGCACTTCCGGGTGGAGGAGGGGACTGTGCCGGATGTACGGCCAGTACCTTGAACAAGGTTCCCATTTCCGAGGCTGCGGTCAAGCGGTGCGTTGCGGCAAGGTGCGATTGCAGGGCCGTGTCGCTTATGTTTCGCGCGAGGCGCGCGGATCGTTGGGCGATGCCAAGGGCGGCAAGGTAAGCGCCTTGGGTGGTGTAAGCATGGGCGGCGGGACTGGCGGCCTGGGCCAGCGCCTGGAAATCGACATGCGCCGTCAGGTCAGCTTCGCCAGGGGTGGCGAAAGGGTCGATGGGCGTGTGGGCGCGCAGGGCCTGGAACGTGTCGCCCAAAGCGCCCCAGTCGCCGTAATCGATGATCAGGGCGGCCCCCTTTTGCATCAGGCGTGCGGCGATTTCGGCCATGACCGGCTGGGCCTGCGGGCAGACCTCGACAATCTGGCCCTCGGTCGTGTCGGCCAGGCGGTGGGTCAGGGCAGAAACCGGAAGGATCGGGCCAAGGCCGAAGATCAGGCCCTTTCGCCCAAGGCCCACCAGCCTTTCGCGCCAGTGGGGGCCAAAGCGTTGGAATTGGCGGATCGGCAGCGCGTCAAAGAATTCATTGGCAATCAGGTACAGCGGCAGGTCGGGCAGATCTTGCACCCGGTCAAGCCAGACCGGCGCATGGGGGTGCAGCGTGGCGGCTTGCAGGGCGCGCAGGCGGGGAGACGGCTCGATCAGGGTCAGGCGCATTGCGGCATGAAAGCCCGGAACGGCGCGGGTGGCGCGCAGGGCATCAGCCATCAGGGTACCCCGCCCGGGGCCGATTTCGGCAAGGGTGAAGGGGCTTGGTGACCCTTGGTCAAGCCAGCTTTGGGCGAGGGACAGGCCCACAAGTTCACCGAACATCTGGGAAATTTCCGGGGCAGTGGTGAAATCGCCTGCAAGGCCAAAGGGTTCGCGGGTGGTATAATAGCCAAACGTGGGGTTCAGCAGGCATTCGGTCATATAGTCAGCAAGGCTGATCGGCCCATTCGCCCGGATGCGGGCGGCGAGTATTTCGGCCAGTGCCGTCATGCGGCCACGGTCTTTTGCGGCAGGGCTTTGAACAGGAACCACAGGCCTATAAAGACCATCGGCAGGCTAAGCGCCTGACCTTGGGTCAGGCCCCAGCCGTGAAGTTGCCACGCAAGGCCCAAGGGATTGCCGTCCGAGACGAATTGGGCGTCGGGTTGGCGCACGAACTCTACCAGAAAGCGGGCGATGCCGTAGCCTGCGATGAAAGTGCCCATCACCTTGCCGGGGCGCGACAGCCAGCCGCCACGCCAGACGGCCCAGAGGACGATGGAGCCGAGGAGGGCGCCCTCCATCAGCGCCTCGTAAATCTGGCTGGGGTGGCGGGCGCAGATGGTCAGCACACCGGGGCACAGTTGGGCGGCATCGCCGGGAAAGGCCACGCCCCAGGGCAGGCCAGTCGGGCGGCCCCACAGCTCGGCGTTGACGAAATTGGCAAGCCGCCCAAGGAGAAGGCCAATAGGCGTGACCGAGGCGAACAGGTCGCCGGTGGTCAGGGCGGGGATTTTCTCCAGCCGGCAGAAGACAAGGCCAGCGATGACCACGCCAAGGAAACCGCCATGGAAGGACATGCCGCCCTCCCACACCCGCAGGATTGTCAGCGGGTTGGCAAGGTAGTGCGCGGGTTGGTAGAAAAACACATAGCCCAGCCGCCCGCCCAGAATGACGCCAACGATCACCCATGTCAGCAGGCGTTCCAGTTGATCTTCGCGCATCGGGGCCTGGGTCCACAGGCGGGGCGTGCGCAGCGCCTGACGGATCAGCCACCAGCCCGCCATCAGCCCTACGATATAGGCCAAAGCATACCAGCGCAGGGCGAGTGTCATGCCGAACACGTCAATCGAAAAGATCTCGGGTGTTACAGGCGGGAAGGGGATGTAGGACATGTGGCCTCGCGGGTTGCGTCGGGGTCTTCTTGGGGGTCTTCCGGGCGGTTTTCTGCGCCAAGGCTTGCGAAGTCAACCTCTGCGACCTTGCAGGGCAAGGGGGTGCGCGCCATATATGGCCAAACCAACAGGAGGCGCGGATGCAGCCGGGTAACAAGTTCTTCGACGATATGGGCAAGCTGATGACCAACGCGATGGGCGTGGCGCAGGGCGCCAGGACCGAGGCCGAAACCGCGATGAAATCCTTCATCGACCGCTGGATGGCCGACCGCGATTTCGTAACGCGGGAAGAGTTCGACGCTGTGCGCGCCATGGCGCAGAAGGCCCGCGAAGAGAACATGGCGCTGGACGCCCGCCTGAAGGCGCTGGAAGCCAGGCTAAGCGCCTGAAAGCGCCGCAAACACGCCGCGTGAACAGTCTGCAAAAGCGAAGAGAGGCCCTGCCGGTTGGCGGGCCCTTCTTGCATTTCGCGCATCTTATGGGGGGAGGCCGCGATGGGTCGACAAGGCGGAGGGTCCTGTCAGCCGGGGGGCCGCTGCAACGGGTGGCTTGCCGTCGAACCGGGGCGGTGGCGCCGTGCCAAGGCGGCGCGGTCCTGCACCTCGTCTCGCAGGGCCAAGCCAAGGGGCCAAGGGCCAAAACCGGATTCGAGATTCACATGGCCTGCCATCCCAATATCGACAAAGCGTGACCGCCACAGCCCGGCCAATTTGCGGGCGCGGGTTAGGCTCATCCACGGGTCATTCTGGCTGGCGACCAGCGTGGTGGGCACCGGCAGGGCCAGTTCAGGCAAAGGCGTGAAGGGCTTGGCGCGGGGGTGGCCGGGGTCTTCCGCCGGGGCGACCAGAAGGGCTGCATTCACATCCAGACAGGGCCAACGGGTCAGCACCCGGGCTATCAGCACCGCGCCCAGACTGTGGCCAACCAGCGTGGCACCGGGGTTGTCCATAATGGCCGACAGCAGCTCTTGCTCCCAGTCCTGTGGCACCGGGTTGTGCAGTTCGGTCAGATGCAGCGGCTGCGAGGTGGGGTCATTGTCAAGCCACCATTGCTGCCAATGCCCCACACGAGAGCCGTCGAGGCCGGGAATGATCAGGATGGTCATGCGTAAGCCTTCTGCATGGGGCGGGGTGATTGCGGCAGAAGACGGGCATGAACCGCGGACAGCACGGCACAAAGGCCCGGGCTGCGCAGGATGTGCCCTGTGGGGGCGTGGTGCCGGATGAAGCGGGTTGGCTGCACGATTCGGGTCATTATGGTCTCCTTGCCATCGTTATGCCAAGCGATACATTAAATGTCTATAGTGATAGTCGTGTATAAGTGGTCCGGTTGCAAAACGGTCTTTGGCGTCTGACTTTGGGTATCGCAGATCGGACAGCGCCCGGGAAAGGCGATGTCAGCGGTCGTGGTATTCGTGCTGCGGGCCAATGGAATTGCCGCCGATACGGCATTGCTTGGCTGACGCGCCCTAGACTGCTCCGCCCCAGACCGATGCGCCCCTGACTGAAGCGCCGCCGACACCTCACCACTGCGGCCCGGTGTCGCAGGGTGTTTGCAAGCTGATGGCAGATCAGGCCGTCAGGTCAGGGGCGCTGCAATGGCGGTAACAGCGCGGGCTGTGGGCAGGGGTGCTTATGCGGTGTCTCGGGTCATGGGGCGTGGGATGGTGCGGGCGCCATTTGAAGCATGGCATTCCACATGCCAGCGGCCCGGAAGATCGTATCTGCTGACCTTTGGAAATCTATGAAATGGACGGTGCTACTATTATACGATATTATCTACATGCATTGTGTATATTATGATCGTGATTTGCCCCATCTTAAACTTGTCGGTCTGTCTGGCAACATCAACCACCGGTCCAAGACCGGAAATCTGGTGGAAACTGCCCTTGCCATCGCGGCAACGCGATTGGATATCGACCGTGAAACGATAGAAATCAACGACTTCGGAGAGCGGCTTGGCCAGGCGCGCGGCTTGGGTGACTTAGACGCTGCGGCACGCGGTCTGGTCTTGCGGATCGTGGAGGCCGATGCGCTGATTGTGGCGACGCCGATCTACAATGGGTCTTACCCCGGACTGTTCAAGCATCTGATCGACTTGCTTGACCCCGCTTGCCTGCTGGGCAAGCCAGTTCTGATCGCTGCAACTGGTGGGGGCGAAAGGCATGCACTGGCGACAGAGCATCAGTTGCGCTCGCTGTTAGGCTTCTTTGAAGCCCAGACGCCGGCGACGGCGGTGCATGTCTCGGACAAGGATTTCGAGGACGGGCGCCTGACCGGACCTGCCGCCCTTGCCCGCCTGACGCGCGCGGTGGCGCAGCTGCATTCTCTTTTCCCGCACCCCCTTCGCATGGCAGAAGCGGCTGAGTAGCCTAAGGGTCAGGACCACAGCCCGCGCTGTTCGAAGGGGGTCAGCCGTGCCCTGCCGGGCGTCCGGTCGATGGACAGCGTTGTAACGTACATGATGAAGCCCGGGACCCCGCGCAGTGTGTCGGGGTGGCAGGTTTTCTGGTGGGCTGGCTTTGAGGAGGGCTGGCTTTGAGGAGGGCTGGCTTTCTGGGCATAACGCCGTTTGGTCTGTTCAAGCAGGGCGATCAGACCAGGATCAAGGCAGCTGAAACCGGCCAAACGGTCAGGATCGGAGACTAGCGTTCGCCGTCGCCGGGAAACCTGCACAGGGCGTCAGGCGACCGGGCCAGGACCGGTTTTCATAACCTTGTGCCGTAAAATGGTGGCGAATACCGGCGCTTCGGCATCAGCGGCACCAGGTTGGCAAGGGATGAAACGGCGGGGTTGACGTGGCACGCGGTCTGTGACCACCTTTGCGGACAAGGCCCGGTGGTCTGGGCCGCTTTGCCTGCGTCAGAACGGCGGCGCGTCTTGCGGCATCTGCGTGCGTTGTGGGATGTTCACCATCTCCGGATTGCCCTCCAGACCGATGCCGCAACCTTGCAGATGCAGCAACAAGGGCAAGCTTGTTCATATGGCTGCCCGTATCGTTGGCCTGCATCCTGTCCCTCCGCTTGATCTGCGCATTGTAGCGCGAACAAGTCGGCTGATTCTGGTCTTATACCAACGGCCCGTTCAATTGACCTGTGCCCAGCTTCTGGTTGTGATTGAGGTTACGGTATTTGGGTCGTTGGCGAAGCGGTTCCAGGCGGTGC
>JAYSQA010000055.1:0-19121 GCA_043721775.1 Rhodobacterales bacterium | reverse complement strand
GCCACCTCTTGCCACTAAGGAGGCCTTTGCGCCGCCGGGGGCGACGTCGATAAACAGACCGCCACCGTCAGCCTTTCGGTGGCGCTCGCCGGTGGCCTTTAGGGCCTTAATGCTCGAATCGGTGAGGGGCATGGTCAGTCTTTCCACGTTTGGGGTAGGAAATGCGGATTTCGTTCCAACAAGATTCCAACATTCCAACAAATAGGCTGCACACTGTTACAACTCAATGCACATCTTTGCACTATCGGGTGATATTTTTTTTCAGAAAACTCAGCATCTTGCACGTCGTTGCATGTTGTTGCTGGATTTCTTGGTGGGCGACCCTGGAATCGAACCAGGCATGAGTCGCCTCGGGAGAGTTACAGTCTCCTGCCACACCTTGTAGCATGTCGCCCACTGATCCGGGGAGATAAACAAGGCCCGCTATGGCGTCAAGGGGCCTTTGCGGGGCCAATCACAATGCTTTGCGCTTGCGTGAAATCATCTCCGGGGCCAAATGGGGGGTGAAAGACGAGGGCGACATGAGCGGTTATAGCGGCACTACCAAACCCACTTGGGTGGTTGACAAGGAACGGGCCAAGCGGGCCGAGGCGAAAGAGACGCTGTGGCTGTTCGGCATCCATGCCGTGCGCGACGCTTTGCTGAACCCCAACCGGGAAAAGCTGCGGCTGGTGCTGACCAAGAACGCCGCCGACCGGCTGGCCGAAGTGCTGCCCGGTGCCGGTATTGACCCCGAGATCGTCGATCCGCGCAATTTCAAGGTGCCGATCGCGGAAGATTCGGTTCACCAAGGCGCAGCGATGGAAGTGAAGCCGCTGAACTGGGGCAAGATTGAGGATGTCTGCATCTCTGGCAAAGGCAACGCCCTAGTCGTCTGCCTTGACCGCGTGACCGACCCGCACAACGCCGGCGCCGTCCTGCGCTCGGCCGAGGTGTTTGGTGCGCGGGCGGTGATCGCACCCCGCCACCACTCCGCCCCCGAAACCGGGGCGCTGGCCAAGACGGCTTCCGGCGCTTTGGAACGACAACCCTACCTGCGGGTGACCAATCTGGCCGACAGCATGGTGACGCTGCGCGAGATGGGCTACGTGCTGATCGGCCTTGATGGCGAAGGCACTGTGACTTTGTCCGAGGCGATGGCCAATGTCGGCAACCGGGCCGTGGCGCTGGTGATGGGGGCCGAAGGTCCGGGCCTGCGCGAAAAGACGCGGGAAACCTGCGACGTCATCGCCCGTATCCCGTTTGCCGATGAATTCGGCTCGCTCAACGTCTCAAACGCGGCAGCGATTGCACTTTATGCCGCGTCAATACGCTGAAAGGGCCGATAAATGGGGTCAAAAGCTAACCTGCACAAGTTTGTGAAGGCTTTTGCAGAAGTTGCCCCTTTAACGGCTTGCGCGCGATCTTATGTCGATAGGGAAGGCATGGCCCGGAACGCCGCTTTCATATCACTGTCCCTCGTTCCGCACTGGCGCCCGGCTCCAAGCCCGGGCGCCTTTTTCTTGAGAAATTCTTTGGTGCCGCAATGCAGACCAACGACGCAACCCTGCGCCACATCCTGACCCAAACCAAAGTGATCGCCCTTGTCGGCTGGTCGCCCAACCCCGAACGGCCCAGCCACGGCGTGGCAAGCTGGCTCGCCCGGCGCGGCTACCGGGTCGTCCCCGTCAACCCCGGCCACGCAGGCGAAATCACCGCCTGGGGTGAAACGGTCCGCGCCAACCTGTCCGACATCACCGAGCCGGTGGACATGGTCGACATCTTCCGCACCGGCGCCGCAGCAGGCCCGGTGGTCGATGAGACGATCCAACACCTCAAAGGTCCCCGCACCATCTGGATGCAACTTGGCGTCATCAACGAGGCCGCTGCGGCAACCGCCCGCGCCGCAGGGCTGACGGTCGTGATGAACCGCTGCCCCGCCATCGAAATCCCCCGCCTCGGCCTCTGACCCCTTCATTCAGGGCACAAATATCCGACGGGGGGTGCGGGGAGTGTGAAAGCCCCCGCTTCTGTCAGTGGGGTGCGGGGGGTGTGCCCCCCCGCTTCGAACGCTTGTCACATTTGCCACACCCCACTGGCACGCCCCGTCACTTTGCGTTAAAGGACGCCATCCCAAAGCAGGAGCGTCCGCATGAAAGCCGCCGTCATCACCTTTCCCGGTTCCAACTGCGACCGCGACCTTGCGGTGGCGTTTAAAAAGGCGGGCTTTCAGGTGGCGCGGGTCTGGCACAAGGACACAAGCTTGCCCGCGGGCACCGATGTGGTGGGATTGCCGGGCGGCTTTTCGTTCGGCGATTACCTGCGCTGCGGGGCCATCGCGGCGCAATCGCCCATCGCCACGGCGGTCAAGGCCCACGCGTCACGCGGCGGTTTCGTGCTGGGTGTGTGCAACGGCTTTCAGGTCCTGACCGAAATGCATCTGCTGCCGGGTGCTCTGATGCGCAATGCGGGGCTGAAATTCGTCTGCCGTTCAGTCGCGTTGCGGGTTGCTACGACCGACAGCGCCTTTACGTCTGCATATGGCCGGGGGCAGGAAATCAGCGTGCCTATCGCCCACCATGACGGCAACTTCACCATTGATGCCGAGGGCCTGAAAGCCCTGCAAGATCAGGACCGGATCGCGCTGACCTACCTTGCCAACCCCAACGGCGCCACCGCCGACATCGCGGGCGTCCTCTCGGCCAACCGCCGCGTGCTGGGCATGATGCCCCACCCCGAGCGTGTGGTGGAAGCAGCACAAGGCGGCACTGACGGGCTTACGGTCTTCGCCAGCCTGATGGGCGGGATGGCGCTGGCCTGACGCCCATCACTGGGGCTTGCCTTGAGGTGGCCCTGTCACAGGCTTAGATTTGCCCGCATGAACGAAACAGCCAAGCATAAATCCCGCGCCGACCGCCTTCAGGGCGGCTCGTTCTGGATCAAGGTCGCAGTAGGCCTGCTGATCGTCTTTGCCGTCGGCATGGTTCTGCTGACCAACCGCTGGATGACGGAACGCTTTACCGAAACCACCCGCAACAAGGCTGAGTTGCGGCTGGCGCTGTACAGCGGCAACGTGGTGTCGGAATTGCAACGCACCTCGGTCGTGCCGTTTCTGCTGTCGCGCGACCCCGCGATTTCCGAGGCGCTGATCAAGGGTGACTTCTCGCGCACGACGCAGCGGCTGGTACAGGTGCAGGCCGATATCGGCGTCGCCTCGATTCTTCTGCTGGACAGCACGGGCCGCACGGTGGGGGCCACCAACCGCAACCTTCTGGGCACCAACTACCGCAACGCTGACTTCTATGTGGCAGCGGCACGCTCCGCCGACACGGTGTTTTCCGCAGCACAACGCGACGGCGGCGGGTTTGAATTCACCTACAGCCAAGAGATTTTCGCCGAAGGCAAGCCGATGGGCGTGATTGTCGTGGCAGTCGATCTGATGAAGTTCGAACGCGCCTGGGCTGCGTTGCAGGACGTGGTGCTGGTCACCGATTCGCAAGGCCGCGTGATCTTGTCCACCGAACCGCGCTGGCGTGGCCTGCCACTGGAACAGGCGATTGCGGCGCCCGACAGCCCCTCGGCGCTGAACACGGCACTGAACCGGGCGCTGTCGGTCACGTCTGACCTGACGCAGAACCACCCCGACACCTACCTTAGCGGCGTCGCCGTTCTGCGCACCGACAACCGCATGACCTTTCACGGCTGGCACATGGCCAGCTTCACCGCCTACGATTCGGTCCGCGAACGCGTGAACGGCATTCTGGCGCTGGAGATCATGGGGCTTGCCATCCTCGCCGCCATGACCTTTTACCTTTTGTCCCGCCGCGCCTGGTCCGAAACCCTGTCCTTCCGGCGCGAGTCCCTTGAACTGCGCCAGCTGAACGCCCGCCTGCAACGCGAAATCGCGGAACGCGAGAAGGTTCAGAAAGACCTTGCCGTGGCCGAGCAAACCCTCGCCCAATCCTCCAAGCTTGCGGCTTTGGGAGAGATGTCGGCGGCGGTCAGCCATGAGTTGAACCAGCCGCTGGCAGCAATGAAAACCTACCTCGCCGGCGCCCGTCTGCTGTTGCAGCGCAAGCGCCCAGAGGAGGCGCTGTCCTCGTTCCTGCGCATCGACGACCTGATCGACCGCATGGGCGCCATCACCCGCCAACTGAAATCCTATGCCCGCAAGGGTGGCGAGGCGTTCGAGCCGGTCGACTTGCGCATCTGCCTTTCCTCCGCGCTGGCCATGATGGAACCGCAGTTGAAGCTGCGCGTTGTCAAGATAACCCGGTCGATCCCGCGCCAGCCGATCATGGTGATGGCCGACCGGCTGCGCCTCGAACAAGTGATCATCAACCTCTTGCGCAACGCGCTGGATGCGACCAAGGACGTGAAAGAGCCGCAGATAGACCTGATGCTTGCGGCTGGCGATACGGCTATCCTGAATGTGCGCGACAATGGCCATGGCATCACCGACCTCGTGAACCTGTTCGAGCCTTTCTATACCACCAAAAAGGCTGGTGAGGGGATCGGGCTGGGCCTTGCAATCAGTTCCGGCATCGTCACTGACCTTGGCGGACGCCTGACCGCGCGCAATGCCGAAACCGGCGGCGCGGTGTTTGAAATGCAACTGCCGATCCTGCGGGCCGAGACGGCCGAAGATCGCGACCAAAACGTAAAAGCAGCGGAATGAGGGATTGATGGCGCGGGCAATGAAAGTGGCAATCGTCGATGACGAAGCCGATATGCGGCAATCCATCAGCCAATGGCTGGCCTTGTCGGGGTTTGATACCGAAACCTTTCCGT
Source organism: Rhodobacterales bacterium (assembly GCA_043721775.1). Lineage (GTDB taxonomy): Bacteria > Pseudomonadota > Alphaproteobacteria > Rhodobacterales > Rhodobacteraceae > Stagnihabitans. The sequence goes on along the minus strand of JAYSQA010000055.1, from coordinate 14,351 downwards.
CAGCCGAAGAGGCGCTGAAGTCGATTGGTGCCGATTTCCCCGGCGTCATCGTGTCTGACATCAAGATGCCGGGCATGGACGGCATGGCCTTCCTGAAAAAGCTGATGGGGATGGATTCGGGCCTGCCGGTCATCCTGATCACCGGCCACGGCGACGTGCCGATGGCGGTAGAGGCGATGCGGGTTGGTGCCTTCGATTTCCTTGAAAAGCCCTTCAACCCCGACCGCATGACCGAACTGGCCAAGAAAGCCACCCAAGCGCGCCGGATGACCTTGGACAACCGCGCCCTGCGCAAGGAATTGTCGGACGGCACCGTGCTGATGAAAAAGCTGATCGGCACCTCGCCGGTGATGGAGCGGCTGCGGGAAGATATCCTCGACCTTGGCCAAGCCGACGCCCATGTGCTGATTGATGGCGAAACCGGCACAGGAAAGACGCTTGTGGCGCATGCCCTGCACGCCGTGGGCCCCCGGGCGAGCCGCAAGTTCGTGACGATCTCTTGTGCGGCATGGTCCGAGGATCAACTGGCCTCGCGACTTTTCGGCCCCGCCGAAGATGGCACGATCCCGCTTGTGGAAGAGGCCCGGGGTGGCACGATCTGCCTTGAGGATATCGAGGCCCTCTCAGGCTCCATGCAGGCCCGCCTCTTGACCATGATCAACGAACAGGGCACCCCGCCCGAAACCCGGATCATCGCGATCTGCAACCACCACGCACCCGACAAGACGCTGGAAGACACGCTGCGGCCTGACCTTTATTACCGTCTTGGTGCCATGACCATCGTTCTGCCGCCGCTGCGCGCCCGGGGCGAAGATATCCTGACCCTGTTCAACCGCCTGACCGAGCAGTTCTCGGAAGAATACGGCTGCGACGCGCCGCAAGTGACGGCGCAGGAAGCAGCCCAACTGCTGCAAGCGCCGTGGCCCGGCAACGTGCGCCAACTGGTCAACATCGCCGAACGGGCGGTGCTGCAAAACCGCCGCGGCTCCGGCTCCATCGCCTCGCTCTTGATGGCCGACAACGAGGCCACCGGCCCGGCGCTGACAACCGAAGGCAAGCCGCTGAAAGACTATGTCGAAGCCTTCGAGCGGATGCTGATCGACAACACGATGCGCCGCCACAAGGGCTCCATCGTCGCTGTCATGGAAGAACTCTGCCTGCCGCGCCGGACCTTGAACGAGAAGATGGCGAAGTACAGCCTGCAACGGCAGGATTACGTCTGACACCGGGGGAAGAGGGGGCTCGCCCCCCCCCGTCGCGTTCCGCTTTCGTCGGGAGAAAAGTCTACCAGACTGTTTTCACCCCCCCAGCCTTGATGAAGCAGGCTAGCGCCGGGACAGCTTGAGCCAGATGCCGTCCTTCGCCCGCACCGTCAGGTACGCCACCGGGACCGGTATCTGCCCAGCGACCGGGTCAAACCGGAAGGCCTTGGCCAGTTGCGCCAGAAGAAGCGTGCCTTCAACCATGGCAAAACCGGCTCCGGTGCAGACGCGGGGACCAGCGGAGAAAGGCATATAAGCGTCGCGGGCGCAGGCGCGGTTGCTTTCCGTGCTCCAGCGGTCGGGGTCGAAGGTGTCGGGTCCGGGCCAGAAGCGGTCGTGGCGGTGCAGGTGCCAGGGTGACAGGACCACTTGTGCGCCGGGTTTGACAGGGCGGCCCCGGAAGTCCTCGGGGCGGGTGTTCTGCCGTACCATCATCGGCACCGGCGGGTAAAGCCGCAACGTCTCGCGGAAGACGTCGCGGGTGAATTTCAAGCGGGACAGGGCGGCGAAATCGGGCGCTGCGGGCAGGGTGGCGGCTTCAAGTGCGACGCGGGCCTGAACCTCGGGGTGGGTGGCCAAAAGGTACAGCGCCCAGGCGAGCGCCGAGGCCGAGGTTTCATGGCCCGCCAGAAAGAAGATCGCCACCTGATCGACCATTTCCGCAGTCTGGAAGCGCTGGCCGGTCAGCGGGTCGGCGGTTGTCATGATCTTGGTGGCAAGGTCGTCGGGCGCCTTTCCCGCTGCGATATCAGCTGCCCGCGCCTCGGTCAGCCTTGTGATCAGGCCCCTGATCACCTTGGCCGAGCGTTTGGTGGCGGCGCGGTGAAAGCGTGGGAACCAGTCGGGCAGGGGCAGGAAAGCCGCGAGGTTCAGGATCGGCTGGGTGCGCTGATAGGTTTTGAACTCGGTGAAGGTGGCGGCGGCAATTTCGTTTTCGATCGGGATCGAGAACAGCGTCCGGAAAATCACGTCAGCGGCAGCGTGCGAGGTTTGCGCCTCGATTTCCGTGACACCTTCGGACAGGCGGGCGACAGCGGCCTGACCTGCCGCCCAGATGGCGGGCAGCGTATCACGCAGGCGCCCGCCCTCGAAAGCCGGGTCGATTATGCGGCGCTGGCGTTTCCAGACCTCGCCGTTGGTCACGAAGACTGACTTGCCAAGAAGAGGGCGCAGGCCTTCGGCAATGCGCAGGGATTTGGGGAAGTCGTCGGGGCGTTCGGTCAGGACGCGGGCGATCAGGGCGGGGTCGTTGATCAGATAGCTGCGGAAGAACGGCGTGCGGAACGCGGCCATAAGGGCGTGGTAGAGGCGTGCGGGTTGCGATGACAAAATATCGGCGCGGAACAGCCGCAGATAGCGCCAAAGCGACACCTTGTCGGCGCGGGGCGTGGGTTTGGGTGGGATCATATGCTGCGCCACGGCGACAGCGGTGTTTCGATGCGGGATTTGGATGCGGTACGGCCCCGGTAGCGTTCAGCCAGGGTCAAAGGGCCTGCAGTGATCTGGAAATAATCATAGTCGCCGGGGCGGTCAAAGGCGCACAGGTACTGAAAATGCAGGCGAAAGAAGCGCCAGCGCAATTCCTTCCAACGCTTGGGCGACAGGGTTTGCGTGAAAGCGGCAGAGATGACCAAGGGCCAGCGCTTGTCTGGCGGGGCCACGCCGGTCACCGAAACCGGATCACACAAAGCAAAGGCGCAGCCGTCGCCCGGGGCCGTCACGTCAACCCAAGTCAGTTCGTGTCGGGCCGACAGATAGGCCAGATCGCCGCGCAGCCGCTGCGCCTTGGGCAGAAAAGACACCATCGGCACCACCTGCCCAAGGCTCAGAAAGGCCAGCGCAGGGTGCTGTTCGGGCAGGCCCGCGCGGATCATGTCTGACAGGATCGACACGGCCAGATGCGCCCCCGAGGAATGGCCAACCACCAACACTTCGTCACACCCGGCCAACGCAGCGCGGATGCGGAGGCCAAACTCCGCCATCCGCGCCTCCAACTGCGCCGGGTTGGCGCCGCCTGATTGCGCGGAATAGGCGTAGTCGTGCATCAGGTAATAGGCGAAAACCTTGTTGTCATAGCGACGAAAGGTTTGCAGGATCAATGGGATGGCCGCCAGGCCCACCACCGCGCCCACGACCGGATGCACCAGCGCGCCTATGCGGTACAGGCCCCAAGCCGCCAGCAGCGCCAGCGCAAGTTGCACGATCAGCAGGCCAATCGGGTAAAGCGCCGCAATCATCGGTCCCTTGCGCAGCCGCATCAGGGCGAACAGCGCGCCCGACCCGATATAAGCCCAAGCCGTGCGCACCATTTGCAGGTAAGTGCCGGTAATCCCCTGCTTCATCGAGGATCGGACGAGGTCAGACCACACCAGCACCTCGAACCCGGCCTCGGTCTTGTCCGGCATGGCTGTCTTGACGCGCCAGCCATAGGGGCCGCCCCCCGTGCGCGGCATCAGTTCCAGCGTGTAGCCGGTGATCTGCGCCTGAGCCGCCCCCTCTTTTCGGTACAACTCGCGGTAGCGGCGCGGGTGGATCGGGTCATAGCCGGGAATATAAAACACCTTGCGGCGGAAAACGAGCTCCGCCGGGTCGGTTTTCAGGGGGTCAGGTGTCTGTTCCATCGCGTCTGCGCCATTCTGCGCAGAAAATGCGGCGAGGGAAAGGCCATGGCGGAAGGTCAGCCAAACTGGCTGAGGGCAGGCACATGCTCCAACAGCCAATATGAAAACTGCGAGAATCCGCCGGTCAGCATCAACAGCCCGATGGTCCACAGCATCAGGCCCATAATTTTCTCAATCTTGTCCATATGCGCCTTCATCAAAGACAGCAGGGGGGCGAATTTTGGGAAGAAGGCGGCGACCAGCAGGAAGGGCAGGCCAAGACCCATCGCATAAACCGCCAGCAGAAGGGTGCCGCGCCCGACAGAGCCTTCCTGGGCGGCAATCGTCAGGATCGCGCCAAGCTGCGGGCCGATGCAGGGCGTCCAGCCGAAGGCAAACGCAAGGCCCAGCACATAAGCGCCAAGGGCTGAACCGCCACGATCGCCGGCATTCATGCGGATATCCTGATCAAGGAATTTCAGCCGGAAAACCCCGATGAAATGCGCGCCGAAGATCATCACCACGATGGCTGACAGGGTGGCAAAGGTCTGCGACCGCGCCAGAAAAAACGCGCCAAAGGCCGAGGAGGCGGCCCCCATCAGCAGAAACACCGTCGACAGGCCCAGAACGAAGAAACTGGCGGCCAGCACGGCTTTGCGGCTGGATTTCAACTCTCCCATGCTGATGCCGGACATATAGGCAAGGTATGGCGGCACAATCGGCAGCACGCAGGGCGACAGGAAAGACAGAATACCTGCCGCAAGCGCCACAAGGGCTGCGGGCAGAAGGGTGGCGTCTAGGATATCAATTCCGAACATGGCTGGTACCTAGCGGGTTTGGCGGAGCTCGTCACCTGAAGATTGAACAACTCGGCGTGTGGTCTTTGGCGGTGTTCTTGGCTAATCCGGTGCAAAAGAGGGCCTGATCAGATGACACCGCCAGCATGGGACGTCGAACTTGACTGCGAGGGGCTGCTGTGCCCTCTGCCGGTGCTGAAGGCGCGCAAGCGGCTGGGGGAGATGGCTGCGGGCCAGGTTCTGTGTGTGCGGGCAACTGATGCGATGGCCCGCATCGACCTGCCGCATTATTGCGTTCAGGCCGGGCATGACTATCTGGAAGCGCGCGCGGAGGGGGCCATGACCCTGCATCTGATCCGCGTGGGGCAGGGCGGCGGCCCGACCGTGGCCTGATCCGCCAAAAGCAAACGCCCGGGCCTTTCGGCACCGGGCGTTCATATTTTCAAGGCCCGGATCAGCGACCCAAAGTCCACCAGCCCTTGCGTTTGGGCTTGTTGGGGTCCTCTGGCTGGGCATCAGGTTCGGGGGCCGCAACTTCGGCCTGCTCGGCCGCAACCGGGACAAGAACCGGCTCTGCCGCAACCAACGGCGCGGACGCTATGCCCGGATCAACCGGGAACGTCACAGCCTCAGCCCTCGTTTCCGTCGCTTCAGCCGCAGAAGTCACAGCCGCAGAAGTCACAGCCGCTGTGGACGGCGCTTCAATCGCTGCGGTTTCCGCCGCCGCCTTGCTGCGTGACCGGCTGGCAGAGGTGCGCGTCCGTGTTTTGGGGGCGGCACCTTCTGCTGCTCCTTCTGCGGTACCCGCAACCGGGCTTTCGGCTGCGGCATCCCCTGCCGCCGCTTTGCTGCGCGAACTGACCTTTGCCGATCCGCCTTTTGAAGCGCTGGCCTTGGGCGTACCCGCAGCCACCGTTTCGACAGCCGCCGGTTCCGCATCGGCTGACACCTTCGCAGAGGTGCGGCGCGACCGCCCCGGTTTCTTGGCAGGCTCCGCTTGCGGTGCAGGTTCGGGCGCCGCGTTGCTTGCAGCCTGATCCGTCATGTCTGACATATCAGGTGCCGCTTCGGCTGCGACTAAGGGTTCAAGAACGGCCTCAACCTCAGCCCCGTCAGCCTCGTCCGTGCCGTCGTCGGCATCACTCGCAGTCCCAGTGCCTTGCGCATTTGCCGAACCCGGCTTCTTCTTGCGCCGACGCCTGCGCTTTTTCTTGCCGTTGGCCGAAGGCGTGGCCGACGAACCAGCCGTCGCAGGCGCATCGCCCTCGGCTTCATCCTCAGCCTCAGCCTCGTCGCCATCAACCTCGTCTTCCAGTTCCTCGTCGAGAAGATCTTCTTCCTCGTCTTCAACAACCGCAGCGCCCATCAGGCTGGCGTTGCCCGAGATCACCGGAGCCGCTTCTTGCAGCACACGGGTGGCGGTCTTGAACTTTTCGATCAGGAAATCCGGGCTGATCATCTGCGGATCAGCCTCGATCCGCACCGACATGCCATAACGCGCTTCGATAAGCGCAAGATGTTCGCGCTTCTGGTTGAACAGGAAGTTGACGATGCCAACCGGCGCCTTCAGCAGCACCTCTTTCGAACGTTTCCGCGTGCCCTCTTCCTCCAAAGCGCGCAGCACTTGCAAGCCAAGGCTGTCATCGGACCGGATCAGGCCGGTGCCATGGCAATGGGCGCAAGGTTGCGTGGTGCTTTCCAGCATCCCCGGGCGCAGACGCTGACGCGACATCTCCAGCAGGCCAAAACCGCTGATCCGGCCCACTTGAATGCGGGCGCGGTCGGTCTTCAGCTTGTCCTTGATGCGCTTTTCAACGGCCAGATTGTTGCGCCGCTCTTCCATGTCGATGAAGTCGATCACGATCAGACCGGCCAGGTCGCGCAGGCGCAACTGGCGGGCAATCTCTTCGGCGGCCTCAAGGTTGGTCTTCAACGCGGTGTCCTCGATGGACCCCTCTTTGGTGGCGCGGCCAGAGTTCACGTCGATGGCAACCAGCGCTTCCGTCACGCCGATCACGATGTAACCACCGGATTTCAGCTGCACGGTCGGGTTGAACATGCCGCCCAGATAGCTTTCGACCTGAAAGCGCGCAAACAGCGGCATCTGTTCCGAATAGGCCTGCACGACCTTGGCGTGGGACGGCATGATCATCTTCATGAAGTCCTTGGCGGTGCGGAAGCCAGCGGCCCCTTCCACCAGAATCTCATCAATCTCGCGGCTGTAAAGGTCGCGGATCGAGCGTTTGATCAGGTCGCCTTCCTCATAAATCGCCGCCGGAGCGATGGATTTGAGGGTCAGTTCGCGGATCTGTTCCCACAGACGCATCAGGTATTCGTAGTCGCGGTTAATCTCCGGCTTGGTGCGTTTGGCACCGGCAGTCCGGATGATCAGGCCAGCGCCTTCCGGCACCTCCAGCTCGGACGCGATTTCCTTCAGCTTCTTGCGGTCGGCGGCGATGGTGATCTTGCGGCTGATGCCACCGCCACGCGCTGTGTTGGGCATCAGAACGCAGTAGCGACCTGCCAGAGACAGGTACGTCGTCAGCGCCGCACCCTTGTTGCCGCGTTCTTCCTTGACGACCTGAACCAGCATGATCTGCCGGACCTTGACGACTTCCTGAATCTTATACCGCCGGGCGCGCGGCTTGCGCGGGGCGCTGATTTCTTCCTGCACATCTTCTTCGGCAATCGATTCAATCTCGTCGTCGGTGTCGGCGGCGTGGTCGATGGCGCGGAAAGGGGCATCGGTGTCTTCGCTGTCATGTACATGGGCGTTGTCATGCGCGTGATCGTGCGGCTGATCTTCGGCATGGTCGTGGCTGGCGTGGTCAGCGTGGTCGTGCGCGGCATCATGCGCGTCGGCCACAGCCTCTTCGCTTAGGTCAACGACATCCATGCTGCCGATTTCCGAAGCGCCTTCCTGCACGATGTCCTGCACGTCAACCCTGGCGGGTTGCGGGCGCGGACGCGGGGCTTGGCGGCTGCGGCGGTTGTCTTCGTCATCTTCCGCACGGGCAAACGCGCGTTCCTCTTCGAGAAGCGCTTTGCGGTCAGCGACCGGGATCTGGTAGTAATCCGGGTGAATCTCGGCAAAAGCCAGGAAACCATGGCGGTTTCCACCATAGTCGACAAAGGCCGCCTGCAACGAAGGCTCCACCCGTGTGACTTTGGCAAGATAGATGTTCCCGGCAAGCTGGCGCTTGTTCAGGGTTTCAAAGTCGAACTCTTCAACCTTGTTTCCGTCCACCACGACAACCCGGGTTTCCTCGGCATGGGTGGCGTCGATAAGCATTTTCTTGGACATTTTGTTCCATAGCGCCCGGTTTCCGTGGCCTCACGCGGCGGCGATGCGCTGTGTGGAAGGCCCAAGACGGGGCGACTTGTTCGGGCGACGGTACGCGCACGTAAAGGACGGGCAATGCCTGACAGGCAGCCCTCATCCCTTACCAATGTTAACGCGCGCATCATCGCGGTTCTCTTCCGGGCCGCGTAGGGCCCCAATGAAAACCCGGAAAATCAATGACTTGCCGGGCAACTCTCCGGTCTTGCGACCGATCCGACTGTTTGACGTTTCGGCGCCGATATGGGCGCCAGAGCGGGCGAACAGAGAATTCTTCCGCGAAAGCTTCGCGTGCTATGACCCTAAGGGCAAAGCGGCGGCAATGACAATGGGTGATTTTGGCTGCGGATTTCGCCGTGCGGCTGAAACAGTCCGATTGGCCCCGCGCCGCCCGAGGGCCCGGGTGCAATGCCATGCTTTTGGCGCGGATCACCGTGGCACCTGCACAAATCGTCCCTCCGGCGATTTTGCCGCCGTGCGGGCGGTTTGACGGTCTTCAGGCACGCCAACCGTTACACTCTCAACTGATCTGACCACGCAGCCAGCCCAGAACATGTACCCGGATGGCTGAAGCCAGCCCAATATCCGCCCGGTTGGCATCAATTTCCGCCGCGAGATCGTTAAGCGACCGACCAGAGACAGTGGCAAGTCTGCGAAACTCGTCCCAGAAGGCGGCTTCAAGCGAAACCGAGGTGCGGTGGCCGCGCAAGGTCAGGCTGTGTTTGACGGGCCGGGCAGAGGGCAGGTCTGGCATGACGGTCAATGTCCGGGAAAGGGTGGCAAAACGCGCCAAAAGCGCGTTCGCCCACCCTGCCATGCCGCCCAGCACAAGGCCAGACGCTGTCAGATCATCACGCGCAGCGGTTCCCGGTTGAGGGTCAGGATGAATTGCCCGCCCTCCTCCCGCGATCGGTAGCCGCGCAGCTTCACCTCAGTCAGGAAACGTTCGCGGCCAATGTTGGCCTCGACATCCGGCACATCGCGGCAAAGCGGCCCGCCTTTGGCGACGGCCAAGGGCGAGAACAGTTGATACAGCCAGCGATCCGGCGAAAACGCAGGGATCACGGCGGCGGGGATCGGGGCGGGGGCGGAATGTGTTTGCATGATGCGGCCAGACTGCCGCATCGCGGTTAAAGTCCGGTTAAGTCGCGCCGTCACCGTCCAGCTTTTTTCCATCCAATTGTGCCTTTATCCGCGCCGCCTTGCCCGTCTCCAAGGCGACCTGAGCCTTCGTGCGGCCAAACTTGGCTGCGTTTTCCGTGCCTTGGGTAGAGGCAGCCTTGCGGGCCGCCTCTTCGCGTTTGGCGCGCAGGTTGACGATTTCAGCCATCAGCCTTTCGGGCCCACCATGTCTTCCGGCCGCACGATCAGGTCGAAGGTTTCGCCATCGACATAGCCCAGCGCAATCGCCTCTTCGCGCAGTGTCGTGCCGTTCTTGTGCGCGGTCTTGGCGACTTTGGTGGCGGCGTCATAACCGATTGTGGGGGCCAAAGCTGTCACCAGCATCAGGCTTTCCTTCATCAGCTTTTCAATGCGCGGAATATTTGCCTGTGTCCCCACCACCATGTTGTCAGTGAAAGACCCGGACGCATCGCCCAGAAGCTGCATGGATTGCAAGACGTTATAGACCATCATCGGGTTATAGACGTTCAGTTCGAAATGCCCCTGAGACCCCGCAAACCCCACCGCCGCATCGTTGCCCATGACATGGATGCACACCATGGTCAGTGCCTCGGCCTGGGTCGGATTGACCTTGCCTGGCATGATCGAACTTCCGGGTTCATTCTCCGGCAGGATCAACTCACCCAAGCCCGACCGCGGGCCAGAGCCCAGCAAGCGCAGGTCATTGGCGATCTTGAACAGGCTTGCGGCCACCGTTTTCAAAGCACCCGAGAACATCACCATCGCATCATGCGCGGCCAAAGCTTCGAACTTGTTCGGCGCGGTGACGAAGGGCAGCGAGGTGCCCTCGGCAATCGCCGCTGCCACCCGCACATCCCAGCCAACCCGCGTATTCAGCCCGGTGCCAACGGCGGTGCCACCCTGCGCCAGTTCGTAGATGTCAGGCAGGCACATCTTTACCCGGGCAATCCCCTTGGCGACCTGTGCGGCATAGCCCGAGAATTCCTGGCCCAGCGTCAGCGGTGTGGCATCCTGCGTATGCGTCCGGCCAATCTTGATGATGTCCTTGAATTCCAAAGCCTTGGCGTGCAGCGCGCCATGCAGCTTTTCCAGACCCGGCAGCAGCACATCGCGCGCCATCATGCCAATGGCCACATGCATCGCTGTCGGAAAGGTATCATTCGACGACTGCCCCATGTTCACATGGTCATTCGGATGCACGGGTTTTTTCGAGCCCATCACCCCGCCCAGCATCTCGATGGCGCGGTTCGAAATCACCTCGTTGGCGTTCATGTTCGACTGGGTGCCGGACCCGGTCTGCCAGACCACAAGCGGGAAGTTGTCATCAAACTTGCCCTCGATCACCTCTTGCGCCGCTGCCGCAATCGTCTGGCCCAAGGCTGCGTCAATGTCGCCCTGTGCTATGTTGACCAAGGCGCAGGCTTTCTTGATCACCCCCAGGGCGCGGATGATGGCGACGGGCTGCCGCTCCCATCCAATCGGGAAATTGATGATGGAACGCTGCGTTTGCGCGCCCCAGTATTTGTCGGCAGGAACGTTCAGCGGGCCAAAGCTGTCAGTTTCAATTCGAGCGGGTTCAACGCGGATTGCGGTCATGGCGCAAGCTCCCTTGATTGCGCCCGTCTTTTACCGCCGCAGCGCGGAAAATTCAATCGGCATACTGTGGTATACCGTCAGGCGCGACGAAATGTATGCACGCGGGCCGGCGGCAGGTTCAAGGGCACATAAGCCGTTTGTTTCCACGTCAGGCCAAGGTCGTGCAACTCTGCCGCTTCCAGTGCGGGGCGGGGGCCATAGGTGAACTGGACGTAAAAGCCATCAGGTCCCAGAATCTGAAAGGCTGCCGCCACGATTGACCGGCGCAGGGCCATTGGCATCGACAACAGGGGCACGCCGGAAATCACGGCACCAACGTCTTTGGCGATGATGTCGGGGGCGGTTTGCGCGCCCGCCAGATGCACGGTGACCCCGGGAAAGCGGGCGCGCAGATGGGTTGCGAAATCCGGATTCATCTCAAACAGGGTCAGGTTTTCGGGTCTAACCCCTGCTTTCAGGATGCCTTCCGTCAGTCGACCGGTGCCGGGTCCGAATTCAACGACCCGGCCCGTGTGCGGCCCAAGGTCCTTGGCCATTGCTTTGGCCAGAAAGCGCGACGACGGTGCAATTGCCGACACTTGCAAAGGCCGACTGATCAGCTGGCGGAAGAACAACAAGGTTTCTGACATGTTCAGGACTTCCGGAATTTATCGAGGCGGACAATCTGCGCATCGTGATGCGGCGGCGTCGGATCATCCTCGGGGCCGTCGTCATCCTCGTCGTCCTCATCGTCGTCGCCTTGCGTTTCAAACCGCAAGCCGAACTCGACCGAGGGGTCAACGAAGGTCCGCATCGCATCAAACGGAATTGTCATCCGTTCCGGGTTGTTGCCGAAGTTGAGCGTGATGGAAAAGCCCTCGTTCGTCACCCTCAGGTCATCAAACCAGTGCTGTATCACCACCGTCATCTCGCCCGGATAGCGGGCGCGCAGCCAGTCGGCCATTTCGACCCCGTCGAAGGTGGTATCAAAGGTGATGAAAAAATGATGCTCGCCCGGCAGCCCGTTGGCGGCCACGTCATTCAACACGGTCTGGATCAGACCGCGCATGGCTTTGTGCATCAGGTTGCCGTAGTCGATTGACTTTGCCATGCGAACTCCCCGTGCTCAGTTGTTCCCAACATAGGCAATTTGGGTGGGAAGGGAAGAGCGGGCGTCAGACGAACGCGATGCCCGCCGAGGTAATTGCTGCAAGTGCGAGGACCAGCGGCAGCGACCAATGCCGCCGCAGCAGCAGATAGGCCGAGCCAAGGGCCAGTGCCGCCGGGATCAACCGCACCGAGGTAAGGTCGGGCAGGATCGTGTGCAGCCCAAAAGCATCGATTCGCCCGATCTGGCCAAAGAAGACATGGGAGGCAAACCACAGTGACAGGTTGGCAATGACGCCCACCACCGCCGCCGTGATGGCCTTCAGCGCGCCCGACAGACGCGGGGCTGCGGTCAGCCGGGCGATCCACGGCGCGCCGGCAAAGATCCACAGGAAGCACGGCGCAAAGGTCATCCACAGCGTGATCAGCGCCGCAAAGACCCCACCCATCCAGCCGTCGCGTTGCCAGGCGGCGACATAGCCCACAAACACGGTCACAAGGATCAGCGGGCCCGGCGTGGTTTCCGCCAGCCCCAGCCCATCCATCATCTGTGGCAGGGTCAGCCAACCCTTGTCCTGCACCACCGCCTGCGTCATCCATGCCAGCACGGCATAGGCGCCACCAAAGGTCACCACCGCCAGTTTCGAGAAGAAAATCGCGATATCGGCATAAAATCCTGGGCTGGCTGCGATCAAAGCGGCCAATGGCACCAGCCAGATTGCACTCCAGATCAGCACGGCCCGCAAGGACTGACCCCAAGGCTGCGGCAGATCCTGCGGCACCGGTTTGCCCTTGGCCGTCATATAGCCATAAAGCCCCGCCGAAAGGATCACCGCCGGAAAGGGCAACCCAAACAGGAACAGCGCCAGAAAGGCCAAAACTGCCGTCACCCAATGCTCCCGGCTTTTCAAGGCGCGTTTAGAGACCCGCAGCAATGCCTCGATCACCACGGCGACCACGGCAGCCTGCACGCCGGTGAACAGTGCCGCCACCAGCGGCAAGTGCCCCAAGGCGGCGTAAATCGCCGACAAGGCCAGCACCACTGCCGCCCCCGGCAGCACGAACAACAACCCGGCCAGCAACCCACCCGGCACCCCGCGCAACCGCCAGCCGATCCAGGTGGCCAGTTGCATGGCCTCTGGCCCCGGCAGCAGCATGCAGAACGACAGGGCGGACAGATACTCCTCCTCCGTCACCCATTTGCGCGTGTCCACCAACTCGCGATGCATCAAGGCAATCTGCGCCGCAGGCCCACCGAACGACAAAAGCCCGATCCTGCCGAAGGCTTTGAACAAGGTGCCCCAACTGGTCATGCGGGCCGTCCGGCAGGCCAGTCATGGCCCTCGTCAAACCCGTCCCGCGCCCAACGGTACAGCGCGTCATAAACCACCATGCCCGCCGCCAACTGCGCCAGATCGTCGCGGAACTGCCGCGATAACCCAACCGAAATCGCAAGCAATCCAGCGGCTTGCGGGGAAAGGTCGTGGCTGTCCGTATCCGTCGCGCGGATCACCAAAGCCATCCGGGTCAAAGGGGCCGCGTGCAGGTCGAACAGGTCCAACATCGTATCGAACGTGCAGTTTTCAGCGACATGGCTGCAAGCCACGCCCACGATGTCAAACGGGATCGCGTTGAACTTGGCGGCAACCTCCGTCACGGCGGCGGGCGAGACATGCAGGAATTTGGCGTCAGGGTTCAGGAAACGGCGGATCAGGCAAGGGCAGGCAATGCGGTCCACCTTGGGTCGGTGGCGGGTGACCCAAAGCGGCTGACAGCGCATCACCCGCTCAACCACCGGCAGCCTGGCCGCGCGCCACGCCGCCCAGCCGCCCTCGATCACTTCGGCCCGATGACCCATGGCGCGCAAAAGCGCTGCCGCCCCTTGGGCGAATTTGCCGCCCTTGTAATTTGCCGCCCTTGTAACAGGTCACGGCAATCGGGCGGTTTCTGTGGGCAGGTAACACCGCCTCGGGTGCCTGGTGCGATGCCACAAGGGCGCAGGGCATCAGATAAGGATCCGCGTCACGGTCCTCTTGCGGGCGTACGTCGATGATGACTGTCGCCTCTGGAGTTCCAATCAGGCGGGCCAGTTGCAGGACTGATATTTCGTCGGGACCAAGCATAAGATGTATCCTTGGCGCGAGGGTCAGGGGGATGCGACACTTGGGCTTTGGCCTCACGGGGCTGGCGCAGACTCCATCTATAAAATGCTAAGGGCTGACGCGGCCAAGGTCAAGCGAACAGCGTCTGGCCCACCATTTTGCAGGGAAAGGTAAAGCCAGGACGCAAACTTGTATGGCAATTCACTCTGAAAGTTGAAAAGAACGCTCCCCTTCATCCTGGCACAAATACTCCACGGGGGTGCGCAACGGCGCTGTTGCAGAACTCTGATCATTGAGGATTCACATTGTGAATTCATGCGGTTAGGCTGGTCGCATAAGCAAGTCGCCTGCTACCGCACGGCGAACTGGTCCAGCTACACTGCGGCGCTTCGCAAGCGGGGCTGATCTGGCTGGACAAGGGCATG
>JAYSQA010000054.1:0-2603 GCA_043721775.1 Rhodobacterales bacterium | reverse complement strand
GCACCGCCTGGAACCGCTTCGCCAACGACCCAAATACCGTAACCTCAATCACAACCAGAAGCTGGGCACAGGTCAATTGAACGGGCCGTTGGTATTAATTGATTATCAATTCATTCCGCCTCATGCTGCATTCATGGGCATCCTGCGCATCCTTGTGGTCGGCCTGTGCTGGGCTGTCATCGCACCGGCCCTGCCGCTTTGTGCCCAGTCCCTGCCGCATATCGACCCGGTGCGCCTTTTTGCCAAATGCACCGGGCGGCTTTCGGCGCTGATGGAATACCATTGGCTGGTTCAGGACCCCGGGGCCGAGGCCACCAAAACGCAGCGCGATGCGATGGCGGACTTGGCTGAAGCCGCGATGCCGCAGGGTGGTGCCGCGCGCGCCATGGACCTGCGCCTGCAAGCCAAAGTGGCCGAGGCGCGGCTTTTGCGCCACGCGCTTGGCCGCAATGGCACCTGGGCACTGGCTTTGGCCAAGCGTCAGGTGGCCAGTTGCACGGCACTTCTGCTCAGCTGACAAAAAAGGGAGGCTCCGCAGCCTCCCTCTCATCCGTTCAACGACCAATCAGACCTTGGCAGCCATGGTTGCCTTGGCCCACCACACCAGATCATCCAGCGAGGCTTTGGCGGCGGGCAGCAGATTGGCCTCAACGTCCGCCATGTTGCCCGAACCACCCATGCCGGGGTGAACCTTGAAGAAGTCGCCCATGCCCAGATGCACGGCATTGCGCGTCGGCACCATTTGCAGCTCAACCGCGATGGTGCGCAGATGCTCCAGCGCGCGGGTGCCGCCAACGGCACCGTAAGCAATCGCCGTCATCGGCTTATGGTTCCATTCGACGTAGGCTTGGTCAAGGGCGTTCTTCAGCGCCCCGGTGATCGAGCGGTTGTATTCGGCCACGACGAAGATATAGCCGTCAAACCCGCCCATCTTCTTCTGCCACGCTACGGCGCGCGCATCGGTAGAGGGCATCCAGGCGTTCGACGCCATTTCAGCGAACAACGGCAGATCAAATTCGCGCAGGTCGACCAGTTCAACGGTCATGTCTTCGCGGGCTTGCGCCTGGGCCAGCATCCACTGGGCCGGGATGTCGGCAAAACGCGTCGGGCGGGTGGAGCCGATGATAAGGGCGATTTTCGGTTTGGACATGGTGTGGTTCCTTCTGGAAGGTCAATTCGATGGCAGTTGTCTAACCTTTGTGCATATCTATCGGAATTCGCAGATTGCGCGCTATCACTGTGCAGGATTGCACCATGGCCATCATGGAATTTTCCTCCGCTTGCGGCATCCGGAACGCCCGCCCCACCTTGCCCTTACCCGCGCGCGGTGCCAGATTGTGGGAATGAGCAAGCCCCTCGACAACCCCGCTGATCCCTTCAAAAAGGCGCTGGCCGATGCCACGCGCACCATGGCCAATGACCCCGAGATGACGGTGACCTATTCGGTCGATCCGGCGGGCATGAACAAGGAAGGTGTCAGGCTGCCACAAGTGTCACGCCGGATGACCAGGGACGAGGTTCTGCTGGCGCGCGGTACGGCGGATGCTTTTGCGCTGCGGCGGCGCTACCACAACGAACAGGTGGCGGCGAAGTACCAGCCGACTGGTCCGTTGGCCAAAGAAATCTACGAGGCGATGGAAACCGCGCGCTGCGAGGCTGTCGGTGCCCGCGCCATGCCCGGCACCGCCACCAACATCGACGCCAAGATCGCCTATGAGGCTGACCGCAAGGGCTATGGCCAGATCGCTGCGGCATCCGAGGCCCCTTTGCCGGTGGCCGCGGGCTATCTGGTGCGCCATTTGGCGACGGGCCGCGACCTGCCGAAATCCGCCCAGCATGTGATGGACCTGTGGCGCGGATTTATTGAAGAACAGGCCTCGGGTTCCTTGGGCAATCTGGATGAGGTGCTGACCGATCAGTCCGCCTTCGCCCGTCTGGCGCGCAAGGTTATTTCCGACCTTGGCTATGGCGACCAGTTGGGCGAAGACCCCGACCAGAACGACCAACAAGATGAGTCTGGCGAGGACGACCGCGAGGATACGCCGGAAGAAGCAGGTTCTGAACAGAAGGAAAACGAGGACTCTGAAGCCTCACCCGAACAATCGCAGGAAGACGAAGCCGATCAGTCCCAAGCCGAAGTGACGATGGAGGAAACCTCTGACCTCGATCAGGGCGAAGAGGCCGAACTCCCCGATGGCGAGGCTCCTTTGGAGCCGCCACCCCCTGCCCCGCATTCGGCGGCAGACCCGGCCTACACCGCCTATACCACGGAATTTGATGAGGAAATCAAGGCCGAGGATCTGGCCGAACCCGCCGAACTGGAACGCCTGCGCGCCTATCTGGATCAACAGCTGGAACCCCTGAAAGGTGCTGTATCGCGGCTGGCGAACAAGCTGCAACGCCGCTTGCAGGCACAGCAGAACCGGTCCTGGCTGTTTGATCTGGAAGAGGGCACGCTGGACGCGGGACGTCTTGCGCGGGTCGTCGCCAACCCCACGACGCCTCTGAGTTTCAAGCAGGAAAAAGACACCGAGTTCCGCGATACGGTGGTGACGCTGCTGCTGGACAATTCCGGCTCCATGCGCGGGCGGCCGATTTCCATC
>JAYSQA010000053.1:0-2599 GCA_043721775.1 Rhodobacterales bacterium | reverse complement strand
GGTCTTGCAGGCCGGCGTGTTCGGTCCGCTCATCCACCCCAGCTATCACGCTGGATTCACAAGATGAATCCCTAACAGGATTTGTGCAGCAGAGCCGGTGCCAATACCGAAGAAGCTGCGGCGGGCCTGACTGATGTGGTGCCGTTTCTGGTTGAGGACATGCTGGTGGCGAACGGGGCGGTCTTCTCCAAGGGCGCGGACTGGGCGTAGCATGTCGTCGTGGATGGCAAACTGGTCACCGGGCAGAACCCGGCATCCTCGAAAGAGGCCGCCCTGGCATTGGTGACGCTGCCTGGCTGACCGTTGACCGGCCCCTGCAGCCCGGAAACGCTTATTCCGGCCATATCTGATGTGGAACGATCGAAATCAGTGCCGGGTCGGACTGACACACTGCCTCTGGACCATTATGAGCAGGAGTTACAAATAGTTGCGCTTCGTTTGACGATGCCAAGATTGAGGAACCGGCGTTGCGGTTCAACGCCGTGATGGCGAAAGAGGAGATGGATGTTCCCGACCTTGGCGGCAACGCCTCAGATGACGAGGTGGCCGAGACATTGCAGGAAACGCCGGGCAGTCTGAGCCGCGACGAGATCACGCAAGAGATCGAAAGCAAGAATCCCCCTTTTCTGGATCGGGCGCGGCGACGCAGAATCCGGGGAGATCAAAAGAGAGAAACTCCTAAATCACTGAATAAAGAGATTTTTGGTCAAAATGGAAATGTCACGGCGAACCTATGCGGCGCAGCACTACGTCTCGGAAGCGGCAGTGCGCAAGGCCATCGTCATCGGGCGGATCACGACCCTGTCGGACGAAACGATCGATCCCACGCTGGCAAATTCCGAATGGGAAGCCCAGACCGATCAGACGAGACAGCGCGGCCAACACGCCCGCCAGATGGGCACAGAAACTGCGGCAGGAACGGCGCGGGCGGCGGCCACCAAACCGGTACCGCAAGCCGCGATCAGGGCGGTGGCGGATACGTTGTGCGATGCGACCACCGGGCCGGGCAGCTCGCAGGCATCTTGCTGCGGGGGCTCCGCTCTGCACGCCCGATTGGCGAATGTGGTTCTAAACGTCCAGACCGCCATGGCACGACTTTGCAACTACACGAAAACGGCTGCCGTTCGTCGTAGGACAATGACCCGTACCAGATGATCGATTATGCTGCGGTGTACACTCAGCCAATAGTATAATCAAACAGCGCGCCAGGCAGGCGTGACTGACCTTGCATCTGATTGCTGTCCCATGCGCAATCAATCAGAGGTACAAGCCGGAAAATGCGGCGAAGGCCATTGGGCAAACGTGCCAAATCCCCATATCATGTCTTCGAGATAGCCCCTGCCGCGAGGACGACCACCCATGACATCGCCGCGCGACCTTTCTGTAGCATCTTACAATATCCACAAAGGCATAGGCACCGACCGGCGGCGTGATTTGACGCGGACTGCTGCGGTAATTTCCGAAATCGGCGCCGACATTCTGGCCTTGCAAGAGGCGGATACCCGCTTTGGCACCCGCACCGGGCTGCTTGATCTGGAGAGTATCCGGCGCGATCTGGGGCTGATCGCGGTGCCATTGGAAGACGTCGGCGACGCGCATGGCTGGCACGGCAACCTGCTGCTGGTCCGCAATGCACTGGTGCATGAGGTGCACCAGTTGATCCTGCCGGGGTTCGAGCCACGCGGCGCGCTGGTGACGGATATGGAGATCGACGGGCAACCTTTGCGGGTGGTGAACGCCCATCTGGGGCTGTTGCCCGGGTCGCGCGCGGCACAGGCGCGCGCGCTGCTGGACAAACTTGGCAGCCTTGAGCCGCAGCCAACGCTGTTGATGGGCGATCTGAATGAATGGCGCGGCAAAAGTGCCTCGCTGAAAACTCTGGGTGAGCAGTTTACCATCGGGCAATCGCGCCCCAGTTTCCCCTCGCGTTACCCGCTGCTGGCGCTTGACCGGATGATGACCTGCATTCAGGGCGAGCTTCTGGATATTGCCACGCACGACAGCCCTCTGGCACGCCGCGCCTCGGACCATCTGCCAATCAAGGCCCGGCTGCGGCTGACCCCTGAAACGGCAAAGGGGCTGTGATGACCCTGATGGCCGTTCAGGTTCTGATGTGGATTGTGGTTGGCGCAGGGGCAGCCGGCATCGCATCTTGGCTGGCGCACCGCTCCTACCGGCGGTTCTTGCGCAAGGCGCGTGGGCATGCGTCGCAGTCGCTGGGCCGAAGCGATGTTGCGACACAACTCGACACGCTGCTTGATCCATTGGAGGCACAAAACCCGGGCCAATCCGGCCTTGCGACGCTGCTCGACAATTCAGACGCTTTCGCCGCCCGCGCGTTGTCGGCGGCGCAGGCGGGGCGCAGTCTGGACCTGATGTATTACATCTGGCGCACCGATGTGACTGGCTGGCTGCTGCTTGACGCCCTTGTTGCGGCGGCGGACCGGGGCGTGCGCGTTCGCCTGCTGCTGGACGATGTGAATGTGCAAGGGTTCGATCCGGCGTTTCTGGCGCTGACCGGGCACCCGCTGATCGAGGTGCGGCTGTTCAATCCGACGCGCAACCGGGGCCATGTTATCCGCCGCACCTTCGAGATGCT
>JAYSQA010000052.1:0-1607 GCA_043721775.1 Rhodobacterales bacterium | reverse complement strand
TTGCCCATCTGTTCGGCAATCGCATGCAGCGCGCCGCCGATGACCTGCAGCGTGATCGGATCAATGGTTTTGCTCATGGCTCAGTTCCCTTCCACGTTGCGGCTGATCACGATGTCGCCAAGGCGCATCACCAGCGCGGTATAGCCCTTTGGGATCACAGTGGTAGAGTTTTGCTGGGTGACAATGGCAGGCCCGGTCACCACATCATCGGCCTTCAGTTTGGCTCGGTCAAAGCGCGGCGTTTCCAGCGTCTGGCCATCGTCAAAGGTGGTCAGGCGCGAATACAGCGCCGCCTCTGACGGATTGCGCCGCCCGCCCTTCTCCAGTTCCGGCAGGCGCAGAGTGTCGGCTGACGCAGTGCCTATCACGCGCAGGGTGACGACCTCCACCGCCTGGTCTTCAAAGGCATGGCCGTATTCGGTGCGGTGCACGGCATAGAACGCCCGCGCCACGCCCTCCGCTGTGGCTGCCGTAAACGGCCCCTCTGGCACGTCAACGCGCAACTCGAAGCCTTGCCCGACATAGCGGCATTCTGCGATGCGCGAGAAGCGTTGTGCCTCAGTCGGGATACCGTCGCTGTCCAGCTGCGCCTTGGCCTCTGCTTCCAGCTTGTCAAAGATGGCACCAAGTTTGCCGAAAGTGCTGGTATCCCCCGCCTGCAAGATCGCCAGCGCCGACCGGGTGAATTCATAGCGCGGTTCCGTCACCAGCAGCCCCATCGCCGCCGTAATACCGGGGTGCAACGGAGAGATCACGTTCTTCGCCCAGATCGCCTCACCCAGCGCCACGCCATGCAACGGCCCCGCACCGCCAAAGGCCATCAGGCTGAAGCCGCGCGGGTCAATCCCCCGCGCCACCGAGTTTGACGCAATCGCCAGCGCCATGTGGTTGTTGATGATGCGCAGGATGCCCAATGCGGCGTCCTTGACGCTGACCCCCAGCGGCTCGGCAACCTTGGCGCGGATCGCAGCCTCGGACAAAGCCGGGTCGATCTTCAACCCACCGCCCAGAAACTGCTCGGGGTCCAGACGGCCCAAAACAACCTGCGCGTCGGTCACAGTCGGTTCGACCCCACCCTTGCCATAGCAGGCCGGCCCTGGCTCTGCCCCGGCAGAGCGCGGCCCGACGCGGAAGGCGCCGCCGCTGTCGACATAAGCGATGGACCCGCCTCCTGCCCCGATGGCGTCAATGTCGATCATCGGCACCAGCACCGGCATTTCGGCCACTTCGGTGTCACGCGGGTTCTTGATGGTCAGCTGACCGTCGCGGATGACCGAGATATCGGCAGAGGTACCGCCGATGTCGATGGTGATGACCTGACGCTGATCGCAAGCCTCACCGGTCCAGCGTCCGCCGATCACGCCACCCGCCGGGCCAGACAGCAGCAGCCCGACCGGGTTCTTGCTGGCCTGCTCAACGGTGGAAACTCCGCCGTTCGACTGCATCATGCGGACATAGGCATTCACCCCCGCCTCCCTCAGGCGGCGTTGCAGGTTATCCAGATACCCCGCCGTGCGCGGCCCGATATAGGCGTTCATCGCGGCGGTCGAAAACCGCTCATACTCTCGCATCGTGTTCACGACTTCAGACGAGGCGCAGATAAAGGC
>JAYSQA010000051.1:0-3460 GCA_043721775.1 Rhodobacterales bacterium | reverse complement strand
TTCATTCAGGCACTCATCACGAAGGCTGCCGTTGAAGCTTTCAATCAAGCCGTTCTGCTGCGGCTTGCCGGGGTCGATGTAATGCCTGGCGACGCCGGTGTCGCCCGCCCATTTGAGGATCGCGGTGCTGGTGAACTCGGTGCCATTATCGCTGACGATGCAGCCGGGTTGGCCATAAATCCGGATCAATGCGGTCAGTTCCCGCGCTACCCGCGCGCCAGAGAGGCTGGTATCGGCAATCAGCGCAAGGTTCTCTCGGGTGCAGTCGTCGATGACAGCCAGAACACGAAACTTTCGGGACGCGCCGAACGTGTCAGACACAAAATCCAGCGACCAGCGCACGTTTGGGCGGTTCGGTATTGGCATCGGCGCTCGTGTGCCGCGTGCCCGTTTTCGACCGCGCCGCCGCCGCACAGACAGCCCTTCCTCTTTGTAAAGTCGATATAATTTCTTCTCGTTCATCGTGAGGCCGTCCCTTTCAAGCATCACCCCGATCCGACGATAGCCAAACCGGCGGCGCTTTTCGGCGATCTCATGCATCTTCTTGCGGATATCCGCATGATCTGGCGACCTCTCGCGCCGGACGGTCTTGGGACCTGCACCAACCAGGTCGCAGACCCGGCGCTGCGAGATTTTCGTCGCCTGCTCTCTCGAACCATTGGCGTTCACAGGCTCCATCCCGCATCGCCTTGAGTGCCGCTTCCCGCCGCTGAGCTGATGTCGTCAGCGCTTTCCCAGAAGGTCTTTCAGAACGACAACATCCAGCATCGTGTCCGCCACCAGCCGCATGAGCTTGGCGTTCTCCTCCTCAAGCTGTTTAAGCCGGCGGGCATCCGACACGTCCATCCCGCCATATTTGGCCTTCAGCTTGTAAAAACTGGCGGGGCTGATGCCGTGTTTGCGGCAGACCTCGGCCACCGTCAGCCCGGCTTCCTGCTCTTTGATCATCCCGATGATCTGCGCCTCGGTCAAACGGCTTTTCCTCATGTCGTCTGCTCCTTCAGGTTGGGCAGACTCTACATCAGACTGAGGGAACTTCCGGGAGGCAGGTCAGTGCCAGATGTGGCCGCGATCCTAAGTGAGAGTCCCTGACACCGACGTAGCCAGACTGGGAAACTGCCTCCGCTTGGCATGGTGATACCGAAGCCAGCACGACGAGGGCAGGAAAGCCCCCTGACCACGCAGGGCATCTGACCAGGGACGCGAGCAACTGGCGCTTCGGCGAAATGTAGCGAAGTGCTTTCTTGGTAGCCGACCCCAGCATCGCGTTTCGCAGGCATGGGCTAAGCGGGCGTTGTGCCGCAGGTGCACCCTGCGCGGTTCGGGGGCGATGTGCCATTGTCTACGTGGGAAGGGTTTCCTCGCATTTGGGACTCGGGACGAGGGGTGTCGCCTGCGCGGGCAGAATTGCCTCGCGCGCGAAACCATACGGGATCCAGGCAAGGCGGCGCCAAATTGGCCTGAGCCGAATGGGAATTTGCCATGGGGTCGTTTGGCCTTGCCCCTTCAAGCCTATCCGGTGCCCCCGACCTCTGTCTTCCAGATGTAGCAGCGTAGCACCGAACCGCAGCATCGACATAACCGCTTAAGTCTATGCTTTCGCTTTATAATACTCGATGTAGCATCTCGTAGCATCAGAAAGCGCCGAAACACTATACGGTTACGTCCACGGCACCGCCCCCATATGCTCCGAGGGGTATCGGAGCCATCTGTATATCTTAATATGAATAGATACTACAGATACTACAGATACATCTTGGAAGAAATTGCTGTTCCGTTTCAGCGCCTTACGGCGAAAATGGCGTAGCACTGCCCCGATGGACAGGTGCTACGCCGTACTACAACCCGACCGACCTAAGGTCGGTCGGGCAACGTTTGTCATGCCCCGTGCGTTGGGCCTTCATCGCAGACAAAGCCAGCCATGACTTGACCGTCGAACCTCTGACTTTTCTTGTAGTGAAAACCCAGTTGCGCCATCGCGCCAGATAGACGCTTCGTTTCGGTTTGCGACTGGCGCCCGTAAGGCAGTTCCAGCACCGACTCAAAAAGTTTTCTCGAAGAAATCCGCTTTTGGCCGACCAAATAGCCGCGCAGCAAGTCCAGCCAAGGGTCTTCAACCAACCTGTCGCCCTGCCTTTCTGCAGCCGCCGCCCAGAGATCCTGAGGCAGCGTCAGGCTTTCGCCGTTCGCCTCGATGATGCTTGCCTCCGCCCACAATTGGTCACGATCAAGTTGCAGGCCTTCCAGGTCAATCTCGGTAGTGGCCACTGGCAGGTAGCGCCGGTTGCCTGTCTGGTCCCTCAAGTAATACGCGCTGTTCGTTGTGCCGATGAACACGCAATGACGGAGAAATGTCATGGGCTGGCGCCCATAAGGTGGCCGGTATCGATCCTCACATCTCGATACCAAAGCCTTGAGCAGATCCACTTCGCCTTTGTTCATGGCGGTGAGTTCGCCAAGCTCCATGATCCAAACACCCTGCAAAACGGCAGGCGCGTCCTTGCCATCAACGCGCCCGAGTTCCGCGTCAGAGTGCCAGGGTCCGCCCAAAATCCTCAGTGCAGAAGTCTTACCTGTTCCCTGCTTTCCCTCAAGGATGGGCACGGTGTCGAGTTTTGCCCCCGGTTGCCGCGCTCGCCTGACTGCGGCGACCATCAACTTGCGACCGACAGCGCGTTCGTATGCGCCGTCCGCGGCCCCGAAGTAGCGGGGGAAGAGCGCGTCCACCCTGTCGGTGCCATCCCACTCCAGCGCGTCCAAATAGTCCTCGATTGGATTGAACGGGTTCTTGGTCGCCATGGCCAACAGCACGTCGGACAGATCTTCCTTACCCGGTTCAAATTTGAACTGTTGCATGACCGATTCACGGATGATGCGGTTCAGGTTGTCGTTCAACTCACGCCCGACGTCTATAATCCACGGCAAGCGCTCAGCCCTGAGTACTGGACGTTGCGCGATCACATCATAGCCGACCCCGAGATTGGCCCATTCTATCGCCCGTAGCACGTTCCGGTAGTTGGCCTCGATCCGGTCGCCCTTCTTGAGGAAGTCGGGGCGCCGGACCTCTATGGGGCCGTCATGGGGAGGGAAGTCGTTCACCGGGTCTGACCGCTTTGCCTTGTCAACCAGGTCACCCCGCCCTGCCTTGTTGAGCAGGTGAAAGAGAGTTCCGACACCCACGGCGACTTCCTTGTCCGTGGAGAACGAGTCCCACCTTGCACGCGCCGTTGCCATTCTGTCAGCGTATTTCGGGTCCGTCGCGCACCAGTCCAAGAAGACGTCGATGCCATCTCCTGCGGTGGCGTGATGGGACGACATGGCTACCTGCAACCACGTGTCGTTGCTGTCGAAATTGCGCGCGTCTGTAGCGCGACAAACTGGGCGGCAACTGCGCGACAATCTGGATGGTGATCGTGTGTCGCAGTGGGTTGAGGATTGCGGCTTTGGGTGTCGCGCGCAA
>JAYSQA010000050.1:0-43423 GCA_043721775.1 Rhodobacterales bacterium | reverse complement strand
ATCTCCTCACTTCACGGCATAGGGCAAGAGGGCGAGGAAGCGGGCGCGCTTGATGGCAGTTGCCAGTTCGCGTTGCTTCTTGGCCGAGACGGCGGTGATACGCGACGGCACGATCTTGCCACGCTCGGATATATAGCGTTGCAGCAGCCGGGTGTCTTTGTAGTCGATTGCCGGAGCATTGTCGCCCGAGAAGGGGCAGACTTTGCGGCGACGGAAAAATGGTTTGTTCGCCATGATTTAGCGTCCTTTCCTGTGCCTGAAGATCAACGACGCGGGGCGGAAGAGCGGTCACCGCCCCTATCGCCACCAAAGCCGCCGCCGCCCGAACGGTCACCGCCGCCACCGAAGCCGCCGCCGCCCGAACGTTCACGGTCGCCGCCAAACGAACGCTCACGACGTTCGCCGCCGCCGAAACCACCCTCGGGGCGGTCACCACGATCACGCTCGTCACGCTTTTGCATCTGGATCGACTGGCCCTCGACATGGGCATCGACCTTGATGGTCAAAACGCGCATGACGTCGTCGTGCAGGCCCATCAGACGTTCCATTTCCTGAATCGCTGCCGAGGGGGCATTCGATTTCAGAAAGGCGTAGTGGCCCTTGCGGTTCTTGTTGATCTTGTAGGCCATCGTCTTGACGCCCCAGTATTCGCGTTCAACGATGGCACCACCGTTGTCTGCTACGACCGTGGCGAAATGCTCGATCAGCCCTTCGGCCTGCGCAGAGGACAAGTCCTGACGCGCAATAAAGACATGCTCGTAAAGCGGCATGTAAGCTCCGATTTTTCAAGGCGCATTTCATAGGACGGGCTAAGACTTTCCGCGGCCCGTCCACGAGAGGCTGCGCCGGTTCATGGGAATGCGGAAAGATAGAGGTCTTTAGACGGGATTTGGTGGGGATGCAAGGGTTGAGGTGGGCGCGCGGCGGCCCCGGCTGGGGGGCATTCTGCCCCCCAGACCCCCCTGCCTCAAGGGGGGCACGCCCCCCTTGAGAAACCCCGTGGATATTTGTGCAAATATGAAAGGGTCGCCTGGCTGCATTGGGCAGGCCAAAGATTGTGTCGAAGGCGTGGGTGAAGGGCCTGGCGTAGATGAGGAAGTCGGCGATCAGTATGGCTTCACAGGCGAAGGCGGTGCGGATTGTGGTGGAGTGCCACCAGGCGGTGGCGGGCGACAGGATCAGGGCGAGGCCACTTTCGAAGAGACATGCGTGGGCGATGCGGCGCGGGGTGGAGCGGCCTTTGGTGGTTTGACGCGCCTCCCATGTTTCGAAAATTGTGTTGAACACCATGGACCAGAGCATGGCGACGCAGGCGCCAAAGGCGGAGAGCGAAAGGGATTTGGCGGCTCCGGCACCGGACAACAGGGTGAGGGCGGCACCTCCAACGAGGATGCCTGCGGCCTCGAATGCCACGGCATAGATGATTTTGCGGGTGGCGGGGTGCATTGGGTCCTTGGATTGGCGGAAGGATGCAGGTCTTGGCGTTGCGTGCAAGGGCTGGTTTGGGTAAGCGGTAGGGCATGGCAGACAAAAGGGAAGACCGGTTTTGGCGTCTGACATGCGAAAGTGACCGAAGACTGCTGAAAACGAGGGAGGGCCAGATGAGCCGCGCATATGTGTTTCCGGGGCAGGGTGCCCAAGCGATCGGGATGGGCCGCGCTTTGGCCGCTGCTTATCCAGCCGCCAGGGCGGTCTTTGACGAGGTCGACGAGGCTTTGGGCGAGAAGCTGTCGGCGTTGATCTGGGACGGCGATATCGCGACCCTGACGTTGACGGCCAACGCGCAACCGGCGCTGATGGCGACCTCGATGGCGGCGATGCGGGCTTTGGAGAGCGAGGGACTGGGGATCGCCCATGCGGCTTATGTCGCAGGGCATTCGCTGGGGGAATATTCGGCGCTGTGTGCGGCGGGGGCTTTGGAGTTGTCCGATACGGCGCGGTTGCTGCGCATCCGGGGCCGGGCCATGCAAGAGGCTGTGCCAGTGGGCGTGGGGGCGATGGCGGCCTTGCTGGGGCTCGATTTCGCCAAGGCCACTGAGGTGGCGGCAGAGGCCGCACTGGACGAGGTGTGTCAGGCGGCCAACGACAATGACCCCGCACAGGTTGTGGTGTCTGGTCATCGGGGTGCGGTGGAGCGGGCTTTGGAGATTGCCAAGGCCAAGGGTGCCAAGCGGGCGATCTTGCTTCCCGTGTCCGCACCGTTCCACTGCGCGCTGATGGGGCCTGCGGCGCAGGTGATGGCACAGGCTTTGGCAGAGGTCAGGATTTCGGTTCCGGTTGTGCCGGTGGTGGCCAATGTGCGGGCGGAGGCGGTCAGCGATCCTGACCTGATCCGTCAGCTGCTGGTCGAACAGGTGACCGGGTCTGTCCGTTGGCGGGAATCGGTGCTGTGGATGGAAGCCGCCGGGGTGACCGAGTTCTGGGAGATTGGCGCGGGTAAGGCCTTGTCGGGGATGATCAAGCGGATCGCCTCGGGCGTTGTCACCCGGGCGGTGGGGACGCCGGAGGATATCGTCGCGGCCAAAGGCTGAAGGTGCGCCCGTGGCAGGTGCCGGGGGTTTCACACCCACCGCACCCGAGGCAAAGAGCGGGGGTTTCACACCCCCGCACCCCGGTGGGATATTTATGAACAAATGAATGGGGCCGGTAGCGCCTCGGGAGCAAGACGATGTTCGACTTGACTGGGAAATCGGCGCTGGTGACCGGCGCCTCTGGTGGCATCGGGGCAGAGATTGCCAGGGTGTTGCATGCTGCCGGGGCCAATGTGGCCCTGTCGGGCACGCGGGTAGAGCCTTTAGAGGCTTTGGCTGCCGAACTGGGCGGGCGGGCGCATGTGCTGCCGTGCAATCTGGGTGATGCGGCGGCGGTGGAGGCTTTGCCGAAGGCTGCGATTGCCGCGATGGGTTCGGTGGATATTCTGGTCAATAACGCCGGGGTGACCAAGGACAACCTGTTCATGCGCATGTCGGATGAAGAGTGGCAGACGGTCATCGACATCAACCTGACCTCGAGCTTTCGGCTTTGCCGGGGGGTGTTGCGCGGTATGATGAAGGCGCGCTGGGGGCGGATCGTCAATATCTCTTCCGTCGTGGGCACCACGGGCAATCCGGGGCAGGGCAACTATGCAGCCAGTAAAGCGGGGATGGTGGGCATGTCGAAAAGTCTGGCCGCCGAGGTGGCCAGCCGCAACATAACCGTCAACTGCGTGGCACCCGGCTTTATTGCCACCGCGATGACCGACAAGTTATCGGACGAGCAGAAGGCGCGCATCCTTGTGGCGGTGCCTGCGGGCCGCATGGGCACGCCGTCCGAGATTGCGGCGGCCGTGCTGTATCTTGGCTCGCCGGAAGCGGGCTATGTCACCGGTGCCACTTTGCACGTCAACGGCGGCATGGCGATGATCTGACGCCTGATCAAAAGGCGGACCGATGCCAATTGGAAACAGTTTGCCATGCGGCGTAGCGCTTGCTATAGGCGCGGCAGGATTTACCGGGTAGTCTTGCCCGGAACCCCGAACAAGGGGAGCCCGGTCCGGGTAAAACGCCCCTTGGGGTACAGCTAACGGGGGCGACCCCTACGACAGAGGAAGTATTATGAGCGACATCGCTGATCGCGTTAAGAAGATCGTCGTCGAGCATCTTGGCGTCGAAGCCGACAAGGTGACCGAGAACGCCTCGTTCATCGACGATCTGGGGGCAGACAGCCTTGACACCGTCGAACTGGTCATGGCTTTCGAGGAGGAATTCGGGATCGAGATCCCCGATGACGCCGCTGAAACCATCCAGACCTTCGGCGACGCGGTGGGGTTCATCACCAAGGCTTCCTGAGCGGCTCGCAAGACCGGGCTGGAAAAGGCACCTTTCGGGGTGCCTTTTGCTTTTTGGGGGGGCGGCGGCTGCGATCGGCCTTGAAAGTGCCCCAATCGTCACATCAATCTCGGATCAGGCGGCAGTCGCTTACAGTCCGTGATCCCAGTGTGACAGAAGCTTTCAACGTGCGATTTGATCGTGGCGATTATCAAGACGACGTCTAATGGTGTGTTCAACACCTATGAATCCACGGACTTCTTCTTGGTGAGGTTTATGGCGTCTCTCCAACCGACATTTCGATCTACAATTCGCGCTTCGGCTCGACGCGTTTTTTGGCGCATTACACAGGAACGTTTGCCATACAGCTTTCCGGCGACGTCATCGGCACGGTCACGGGCTTTCACTGCGGCTACCGGGACGAAGCTTCGCTGACCATAACCGGTCTGAACATGAACGCGGAGGCGGTGTTCCATCTGGTGGGCAGTAGGAATGTGGTCGCACCTTGGGCCATATTCTTTGCTGGAGACGATGTGTTTTACGGCCAAGCGCACATGGCCTTCTATGGCGCGCAAGAATTCAATGCCTTTGGCGGCAATGATCTGGTTTATGGCAGCGTTGGAGAAGACACGCTTTCCGGCGGGATGGAGAATGACAGGCTGCACGGCAACGTTGGCAATGGCCTTGTCTATGGCGACTCGGGCAATGATCTGATGTCGGGGGATGCAGGCCGTGACACTCTGTTTGGCGGCTGGGACAAGGATACTTTGACCGGCGAGTCAGGCGATGATGTGCTGGACGGCGGTTTGGGCGATGACCGGATCATCGGCGGGGCCGGGGCCGATCATCTGAAGGGCGGCCTTGGGGCTGACGTTTTCGTGCTGGCGCGGGCCTCTGACTTGGCCGTGGCCATGCCTGGGCGCGATGCGATCGCGGATTTCACCCCGGCCCGAGGGCGACAAGATCGACCTTACCCTGCTTGATGCGAGGACTCGTGTTGCCGGAAATCAGGCTTTCCACTTTATCGGTACGAACATGTTGGGCGGCCATGCCGGTGAATTGCGGTATGAGGCAGCGCCTGGCGGGAATCTGGTCATGGGTGACCAAAACGGCGGTGGAAACGCTGATTTCGCCATATTTGTGCTGGCCATCTCTTTTGAAGCGGTGGGTCTCCTGCTGTAAAACGCGGACCGTTGCAGACCCGTTGTCCGGCCGATCCGGGCGACGCAGTTCTGTAGATGGCTGTTCGGTTCAGGTTATGAACTTCGCAATATTCCGCGCCATACACGCTTTCCGGTTGCCAGATATCCGCGTTGCGGCAATCCTGCCGCAAATGAGGAGGGCCCATGGCGAGTTTATCCGAGATGTTTGGGGCGGGCGGTTCGGGCAGTTTCTTTGGGCTGCCGGAATGTCTCGATCTTGCCAGGGTGCGGGCGGATATTGTGCTGATCGGGGCTGCGGGGTGTACACCTTATGCCTCGTCGGGGTTTTATTGCGCCACCGGGCCGCAGGCGATCCGGGCGGCGGGGGCGGCTTATGGCGCGGTCTTTGGCCACATGAACTTTGACCTTGGCGGCCCGGTTCTGTCGGACACTGTGGTGGCGGTCGACGCGGGCGATCTGCCGCAAGACCCTGATGATGCAGCGGGAAACCGGGCGCGGATTTTTGGCGCTGTCAGTCAGGTGCTGGATGCCGGGGCGGTGCCGATGCTGATCGGCGGCGATGACAGCCTGCCGATCCCGATGCTGGAGGCGTTCGGTGCAAGGGGCCAAAGCTTTACCCTGCTGCAAATCGACGCCCATATCGACTGGCGCGACGAGGTGCAGGGCGAAAGCCTTGGCCTGTCCTCGACCATGCGGCGCGCGTCCGAGATGGCGCATATCGGCCAAATCATTCAAGTGGGTCAGCGCGGTCTGGGTTCAGCCCGGGTCAGTGACATGCAGGATGCGCTTGACTGGGGGGTGGCGTTAGTGCCGGCAGGCGAGGTGGCGCGTTTTGGTGTGGGCCGCGCTGTCGACCTGATCCCCGAAGGGGCCAAGGTGATCATCTGTCTGGATGTCGATGCGCTGGACCCCGCCATCATGCCCGCCGTCATCGGGCGCACGGCAGGGGGCCTGACTTACTGGCAGGTTCTGGAACTGGTCGCCGGGGTTGCGGAAAAGGCCCATATCGCAGGCTTTGATATGGTGGAACTGATGCCAGAGCGTGACATTGACGGGCAGGGCGCGTTGCTGGCGGCGCAGATTCTGGCCTCGGTGGTTGGGGTGATTGCGCGGCAGAGGGTTTAGGCCGAGGGGGGGGGCTTGTCGTAGGACGGGGGCTTGCCGCAGAACTGCGGGCCTGCCGTAGAACCGGGGGGGGCCTTTCGCAGGCACACCTGCCGCGTGCTCTTCGATGCCGAAACGGCAGCTCGCCGCAGGACGGGGCAGCTCGCCGCAGGACGGGGCAGCTTGCCGCAGGACGGGGCGCGGGGTTCACTTTGCGCCTGCGGCGACGTCAGCCGGTTCCAAAGGATCAAGCCACAGCTTGCCGTCCGTGTAGCCGCCACGGATCAGGTGGCCGGGGTGGCGCACCTCGGGGTGCGCTTCGGCCCAGTCGCGGAAGCGGTCATT
Source organism: Rhodobacterales bacterium (assembly GCA_043721775.1). GTDB lineage: Bacteria > Pseudomonadota > Alphaproteobacteria > Rhodobacterales > Rhodobacteraceae > Stagnihabitans. The sequence goes on along the minus strand of JAYSQA010000050.1, from coordinate 37,005 downwards.
GGTGACGATGGCTGCGTCAAGCGCGCGGGCGGTGGCCAGCAGGACCGGGTCGGCCTGCGTGCCCTTGGGCACCACCAGAACGCGGTCTACGGCCAAGCCCAGACAGGCCGCCATCGCCGCATCGTCGCGGTAGCGGTCGCCGATCTTGTAGCCGACCGTCGCATCAAAGACGACGCCGGGGGCGAAGCCCTGCGCGGTCAGCAGGTCAATCACCTGCCGCACCGTGGCAATCTGCGGCGTGTTGTCCCTCCAGTGCAGCACGTTGGAGCCATCGACCAAGATGGAGCGGCGCGCAGGCCAGGTTTTGGCAGACTTTGCTACGGGGCTGCGGCGCGCAGGTCCTGGATCGGCAGGTCTTGAGGCAGGCCTGCGGCGCGCCCGTCGGGGACTGACAGTCTTTGGCGCGGCTTTGCGTCTGATCCATTCGGCGGCGATCAGGTAAAGGCTGGCCAGAAGGCATGACATCGCCAGCAGCACCCACGCATCATAGCCGGGCACCAGGAAGGCGGCGGCAAAGGCAGTGCATGAGGCTGTGAAAAGAAGAACCGGAACAATCATCGGCCAAGCCTAGCGCGACTTTTTCGTCTTGAATAGCGTCTCAGGCGGTCTTGGCAATCATCCTGTTGCGCGCCACGACGGGCCAAAGTTGCAGCAACGGGATCAGCCATAGACCGCGTGGGAAACCTATCTTGACCGTGAACAACAGCGGTTCGTTGATGAACTGATAGCGTTTGTCGCCATCCCCTCAGTCTCGGCCATCCCTGCCAATGTCCCGGATGTGCTGCGCGCCGCACGTTGGGTCGCGGCCCGCCTGACCGCCGCTGGGGCAGAGAATGCGCAGGTGTTGCCCACCGCGGGCCATCCGGTCGTCTGCGCCGATTGGCTGCACGCGCCGGGGGCACCCACGGTCCTGATCTATGGCCATTTTGACGTGCAACCGGCGGAACCCTTTGACCTTTGGACCACGCCCCCCCTTTGCGCCGCAGGTGCGGGTCGGGCGGCTGTGGGGCAGGGGGCTTCGGATGACAAGGGGGGAATGCTGATCCCTATCCTGGCCGTTGAAGCGCTGCTGCGCACGACAGGCCGTTTGCCGGTCAACGTGAAATTCTTCTTTGAAGGGCAAGAGGAAATAGGCGCTACAGACCTGCCGCCCTTTGTTGCGGCCCATACCGACCTGCTCAAGACCGACATGATCTTTTCCGCCGATGGCCAGCAATGGTCGCCTGATCAGCCGATGGTGGTTGAGGGGCTGAAAGGCCTGGTGTCGCTGGAGATTGTCGTGAAGGGTCCAAGGTCTGATCAGCACGCTGGCCTGCATGGCGGCGGCATTGCCAATCCGGGCATGGCGCTGGGGCAGATATTGGCCAGCCTGAAATCGTCTGACGGGCTCGTGACGGTTGCGGGCTTTTACGATGACGTGCGGCCCCTGACGGCGGCGGACCGCGAGGCTATTGCCCGCGTCCCCTATGACGAGGCGGCTTATCTTGCCGAAACCGGCGCGCCTAAGCCCTTCGGAGAGCCGGGCCATACGACACCTGAAAGGCTGTGGGCGCGGCCGACGCTGGGTGTGAACGGGTTGATCTGCGGCTGGCAGGGTGCGGGCACCAAGACCGTGCTGCCGGCCGAGGCGCGGGCCAAGATCACCTGCCGTCTGGTTGCTGACCAGTCGCCCGAGCGGGTTTTTGACCTGATAGCAGCCCATGTGGCCAGCCATACCCCGCCCGGTGTCACCGCCGAAGTCGCCCGCGATCCGGGTCGCGCTGACCCTTTCCTTTTGCCAAACGGCCACAACGCCACCGCTTTGGCGGCCCAGATCCTGACCGAGGTTTATGGCCGCGCCCCTTACCGCACCCGGCTGGGCGGTTCCATTCCTGTGATGACCACGTTGCTGGAACACCTGGGCCTGCATGCCGTGATCTTCGGCTTCAGCCATGACGATGAAAATCTGCACGCGCCGAACGAATTCTTCCGGCTGGATGTGTTCCGCAAGGGCCAGACCGCTTATGGCAGGCTGTTGGAACGGTTGGGGGCCTGAGGCTCTGCAAGGGGCGCATATGGCGGGTTCGGAATTTCTGGCTTTGGGGTCGGCGGCCTGCACGGCGGCCTGCACGGCGGGCAGCATCATGCTGCTGGGCAGGCCAGCGGGCGGCTGGGCATCTTCCGGTCAGCCCGCTTGCAACTGGGATCGGCCTTCGTGATGACGGCGCTGATTGCGCTGCTGGTGACGGGGTGGAAGACGCCAGAGCCGTGGCAGACCGGGTTCCTTGCCGCCTCAAGCTTCTTTGGCATGGTGATCGGCAATCTGGCCTATAACGCGACGATCCAGACGATCGGGCCAAGGTTGACGGCGCTGGTGTTCGCGCTGACCTCGCCCTTCGCGCTGATCCTTGGCTATGCGGTGCTGGGTGAGACGATAACCCTTTGGCAGATGCTGGGTGTGGCGATTGTTCTGGTGGGGATTGTGCTGGCGGTGGGGCCGGTGCGGGGTGTGGGCAACGGGTTGCCGCTGACCGGGCTGGGGCTTGGGGTGCTGACAGCGCTGGTGCAAGCGCTGGGGACGCTGTGTGCGCGGCCTGTGATGGCCGCAGGGGTGGAGCCTTTTGTGGCCACGACTGTCAGGGCGGGGTTTGCGGCACTGGTGTTTGTCGCGCTGACACCGCTGCTGGGGCGGTCGGGCAAGAGGGTTGGCTGGCGGCCGCAGGTCCAGGTGGCGGCGGCGTCGTTCCTTGGCATCTGTGTCAGCATGTCGCTGCTGATGGCAGCGCTGGCGCAGGGCAGTGTCGGGCTGGTGACAACTTTGGCCGGTACAGTTCCGGTGGTGATCCTGCCGATGATATGGGTGGTGACGGGCAAGGCCCCGCTGCCGCAGGCTTGGGCGGGCGCGGTCCTGTCAGCCTTTGGCACAGCGATCATCAGTCTGGCGGGCTAAGGGGTTTGCCCCAGCCCGGCCAGCTTTACGCCCCCCCCCCCGGTTTACGCCCCCCGGTTTACGAACGCCCAGCGATATGCCCGGCCAGATAGGCCGCATCATGCCAGACGCCCCAGATAAACGGAGAGGCGCGGCGCGACAGCCATGCCAACCCAAGGAAATACACCCCCGGCACGGTTGACACGCCCCGGTCATGCGCCGGGCGGCCCTTGGCGTCAAAGGCCTCGACCTGAAGCCAGCCGAAGTCGAGCGCGAAGCCGGTGGCCCAGATGATTGCGGTGACACCGGCCTTGGCAAGGTTCAGATCGTGGATCGGATGGGTCAGGCAGTCTGGGTCGGGCAGGAAGCTGCGCGCCTCGGGTTCCAATGGGAAATCAAGGCCCTCGGCGGCGATATAGGCATCGGCGGCATCCAGAACCGAAAGGTAGTTCGCATCCCCCGCAGTGACGTTGCGCGCCGCGTCACCTGCAAAATGCATCGTGCCATCGGCAAAGGTTTCCGCCCGTCCCACCAGCGTGATCCCGGCGGCGGCCAGTTGGCGGAAGTCGACGGTATGCCCGCCATGCGCACCCGAAACGGCGATAGTCACATGCTCCATCCCCGGTGCGCGGGTCTTGGCGTTCCATTGGCCAAGCGCCCCCAGCCACCAGACGAAATCCTTTCCGCGGTAGGTCCGTGGCGGGCGGTCATGCGGTCCGACCGACAGGTAAACCTTTCTCCCCGCCCGCATCAGCTCATCGGCAATCTGCGCGCCAGAGGAACCCGCCCCCACCACCAGCACCGCCCCTTCGGGCAGTTGGCCCGGGTTGCGGTAGAAGGAGGAGTGCATTTGCACAATGCCGGTGTCTGCGGGCACGACGGTCGGAATGATCGGCTTCTGGAAAGGTCCGGTGGCTGCCACCACGTTGCGCGCCAGCACCACACCGCCCGAGGTTTCGGCGCGGAAAGTGCCGCTGGCCAACTTTTCCACCTTGGTCACCTCGACACCGCAGCGGATCGGGGCTTCGATCTGTGCGGCGAAAGTTTCAAAATAAGACACAATCCGGTCACGGCTGGCGAAGGCATCGGGGCCGATGTCATCAAAGCCTAACGAGGGGAAACGGTCATGCCAGGCCGGGCCGTTGGCAACCAGCGAATCCCAGCGTTCCGACCGCCAGCGTTCTGCGATGCCGGCGCGTTCAAGGATCAGGTGCGCAACACCGCGTTGGCCCAGATGCTCGCTTAGCGCCAATCCGGCCTGACCGCCGCCGATGATCAGCGTGTCTGTTGTTTCGGGTGCCATGCGCCGTCCTTCCGTTTAGGTCTGCGGCCCCTCTGGCCGGTCTGTCCGCCATGCTTTACGAGACAATAGGTTTCAGGAAAACAATCATTTCGCGCATCCTTGATTAGGGTAGGCCTAAGCAACATCAGACCCGCTTAATCCGCACGCCAAGCGCCAACGGAAACGAATGTCCGGTCGGCCAATTGATTCAGACGACCCGCCATCTGGTGCCGCGCTGTCTTTTTCGAACCTGCACCGATGCCCCAAGCCACGCAGCATCCCGCACCGTGCCATGCGGTCCGGCGACCACCCTTCCGGGCACGGCGCAGCGTCAAGGCCTGCTATCCGACCCGGGGCGGCAACAGCGTCACCGGCGCGGGCTACGACCGACATGGCAAAGCGCACCTGTGCCATGGCATCAGGGCAGGACCCCGCGATACCTCGCCTGAACTTGGCGGCTTTTGCGGCGCCTTTCGTCCAATTGCTCGCATTTTCCGCAGCGGGTTAAACAAACTGAACGCTGTTGCGGCGAAGGTTGCAGGCATTGGCAACCAAATCGGGCCGATTTCAGTCCTTATGGGGAATTCAGATGAAGCTGTTGCGGCTTGCCGACCTACCGCTTGTTCTTTTGGCGCAGACAGCAAGGTCTGCCGACTATCCGGCGGCCATGAAGGCCTACCTTGACGCCTCGATCCGCGGATGGTCCGAAGATGGCGCACTTGTGACGGCGATTGATGCCGCCAACACCGACAGCTCTGCCTATGATCAGGCTAGGATTGACAGCCTTGACGCGGCCTGGAAAGCGGAGGTCGGGCAGGCTGCCACGCCGACCATTACCTAGGTGCTTGGCAATTCCGCCTCTGACTTCCTGCGCCAGCAGATTGAAGCCTCGGGCGGCAAGATCACTGAAGCCGTCATCACCGATGCCACGGGTCTGAATGTGGCGGTGTCGTCGCCGACGTCCGACCTGTGGCAGGGCGATGAAGACAAGTTCACCAAGGTCTTCCCCAATGGCGCGGGCGGCGTGTTCTTCGGCGATGTCGAACTGGACGAATAGACCCAGACCTATCAGGGCCAGATTTCCATCGCCATCACCGATCCGGCCACCAAAGCGGTCATTGGCACGCTGACTGTCGGCGTCAACGCGGACGCACTTTAAGCCAAAGTCCTGTTCTCGAGGTGGAAATGTCGCGCGATTCGAAGGGCTTACTTCGGGCCAGGCATCTGTCGATCTACGGCAAATGTTTGATCATGGTTGCCGTCACCACCGCACATGTCGCCGGGCTGGTGACCTATAATGCAGCCACCCTTCTGCGCGATATCGCTGATGTGGGTTTAAGGGCGCTGGCCTATGACAACGCGCAAAGTGTCGCGAGAGAGGTGGCCGGCGCCATCAAATTCGGCAAGGTCCCGGTGATTTCCGCCGTGTTTGACGCCACCAAAGCACGCGAGGGTGACAAGCTGACGGCGGTGGTGGCCTATTCGCTGGCGGGTGAGGCGCGGGTTGTCTCTGGTACGCCGGACAAGGTGGTGGGCAAAACTTTGGCCGACCTTGCCGCGAGGGCTCTGCAATCGGGTGCCGTCGTGACCGATGACACCGGATTTCTGGTGGCGGCCCCTGCGCTGTTTGGCGACAAGGGCGACAAGACCGGAAGTCTTGCCATGCAGTGGTCCGCCGCCGCCGGGTTGGAGGCGGGGTATGGCGCCCAACAGATGCATGCCATCCTGCTGGCGATTGTGGTTTTCGCCACGCTTCTGGCCGCCGGAGCGTGGTTTTTGCACCATGGCTTGCGCAAACCGCTGAATGCGGTGGCCGCCGCGATGGACGGTGTCGCCAACGCCGACTACGCCACGGCCATTCCCATGACCCTGCGTAAGGACGAGGTGGGCCGGATTGCCCAATCGCTTGATATCATGCGGCACGGGCTGGGCCTGGCGGAAGTTGACCGCAAGAACCGCGCCCAAGAGGTTGAAGTGCAGCAAACCGTCGTCCGGGACCTGTTCGCCGCCCTGAAGGTGCTGGCAGAAGGCGATCTTCGCGCCCGCCTGCCCGCCTTGTTCCCGGCCGACTGCCGCGATCTGCGCGCCAACGACGAGGGGGCCGTGGAACATCTTGGCGACACTCTGCGCAAGGTGATCGAGGTGGCGCACAAGATCGGCTTTGAGGCCGATCAGATTAGCCGCCAGTCGGGCAATCTGTCGCAACGCACCGAAAATCAGGCCGCCACGCTGGAAGAAACCGCTGCTGCGATGGATGAACTGACCGCAAACGTGAACGCCGCCGCCGTCGGCACGCGCGAGGTTGAACTTTTCGTTCGCCAAGCCGAAGCAGAGGCCAGTCAAAGCGGAACGGTGGTCCAAAGTGCTGTGACCGCGATGCACAAAATCGAGAAATTCTCGGGCCAGATTCCGACGATCATTGGCGACATCGACGATATTGCGTTCCAGACCAACCTGTTGGCCCGGAACGCCGGGGTCGAGGCTGCCCGCGCGGGTGATGCCGGGCGCGGTTTTGCCGTTGTGGCATCAGAAGTGCGCTCCCCTGCCCAACGCAGTTCTGACGCGGCACGCGAAATCAAGTCGCTGAACACAGGCAGCGCGCAACAAATGGCCAAGGGAGTCGATCTGGTTGGCAAGGCCGGTCAGACCCCGTCCAACATCGCAGGCCGCGTCCAGCATATTTCCGGCCTTGTTACCGGGTTCTCGCAGGGGGCGGGGGCGCAGTCGTCCAGCCTGAACGAAATCAACGTCGGCGTCTCGCAACTCGATCAGGTCACCCAGCAGAACGCCTCAATGGTGCGGGACGCAAATCAGGCGGGTGATAGCCTGCGGCACGCGGTGCAGGAATTGGTCGGCCTTGTCTCGGTCTTCAAAACCGAACATCAGGCCACGACGGCACCCCGCAAAGACGCCTTGCGGGTGGATTTGGTCGAACCTGAAGCGATCATATGTGGCAAGCGGATGCAGCGTCGGACGTCAAGTCTTTGTGAGAGTATTGCAATGGATGACCTTCGTTGGGTGCCAATGCTTGCGTGACGGTTTGCACCGTGACATCAGAACAGGGCGGTGACGCAAATATGTGGCACCGTGCCACGTCGCAAGGTAAATGCGCCGGCACGAAGGTACGGTCCAATGTCCGAGTCGGTTTCAAGGCCTGGCCACTCCATATTCAGGCGGGTTTTCACGGACCCGCACTTTGCGGGTTACCGGTATTGGCACAACATCGTCATGGTGTTCATCATTGTGTCTTGTGTCAGTCTGGCTCTTGAAAGCGTTCAGGATCTTGCGGATCGCTATTCCGCAGCCTTCGGCTGGTCCGAATGGTGCACGGTGATCTTCTTTACGATCGACGCTGCGGCCAATCTGTATTTTGCGCCCAAGCCGATGAAATACCTGTTATCGTTCTGGGGCATGATTGACATCATTTCGGTTGCGCCATCCTACCTGATGCTTTTGAATCTTACGGCGGTGCGCACGACGAAGATGATCCGGCTGTTGCGGGTGGCGCGCGCGCTGCGGGTGTTGAAACTTGCGCGCTCGGCTGCCGATGAGGCGGACGGCGCGGAAGAGGAAACGCAAAACCCGATCATTGCCAACCTCAAGATATACATGATCATTTTCTTCGCTGTGTTCATGATCTCTTCGACCTCGATGTACTATGTCGAAGGGGCGCTTTATTCGGAAGATGCCATGCAATCGGGCCAGGCCGACTTGGATGCTGCCACACCAGCAGGCGAAACCCGGGCCATCTTCGTGCCGACCGACCCGATTTCAGGTACTGCTATCACCGAAGATAAACGGTTCTTCACCTCAATCCCTTCGGCGATGTGGTGGTGCATGGTCACCATGACCACGACAGGTTATGGCGACATGTACCCGGTGACGGTCGGCGGTCGACTGGTGGCCTGTTTCACAATGCTGTGCGGGCTGATCCTGTTCGCCATCTTGTTGAACATCATCAACAAAACGATGATGGTGCTGTTCTTTGGCGACAAGTTGCCGGACTGAACCTTGGTTTCACAGTGGGGCGGCAGGCGCACGAATATCTGTCAGAACAGCAGCTTGTAGGTGTTGCCCAGGCTGTCTGTGACTGTCCCGGTGCCGCTGTTGGTTCCAGACCCGCTGATGAAATGGCCCTGAAGGCGGGTCCCATCCGTGCAAACGGCATAGATCTCGCCCGAATTGATGCCGCCGACGTCTTGCGTGGAATTCGTGACCTTGCCACCCGGGCCGCGCAATGACAGGGACAGGCCGCGTTCACGGCTGATGACTTTCGGCGCAACCGAAGTCCAGGTGCCATTGCAACGCGCCTTTGTCGGCGGTGGCATCCGGAAACTGATGTCACCCGACGTGTCGGTCAGATGACCCATCGACATCGAGATGGTTTGCGACGGATCGCTCGCCGCAATCGGGCCTTCCACGGGATAAAGCTTCAGGTCAACGGTCCGCCCCGAACAAGCAGCTAGGATCGCAAGAAGGCACAGGCTAGAGAGAACACGCATATTCACCGTGACAAAACCTTTGGTTAGCGGACTGGCCCGATGCCGCTGCCCGATCGTGTCCAATGATCGGGCAAAGTTGGTCCGTCGTGGGGCGAACCTGACCCAACCCGTACCAACCCTGTGGTTTCACGCAAGCATATGGCACAGACTGGGGGCATGTTGCATTTATGTAACACATATCTGCAACACGCGGACTTGTCAAGGGATGCGGTCCAGCCGTGATCCGCCATGCGTTTTGGCCCTTCCTGCCGCTGTTGCACGGACTTCCCGCCCAGGCCTGTTCCGGCTGAATTTTACCCAAAGTTGCCTACCCCGGTCGGTCGCATGGGGCGGCACAAGGAAAGCCGATGCGGCCAATCGAAAAGAGACGAGCATGATGCGAACAGTAGCCGCAACTGTTTGCGGAACGCCACAACTTCAGTCATCTGCTGATTTTTGTGTCGTGGCAAAGCGCCGAAGGTCATCGGTGACTTGCTCCTCACAGGTTGAAATGCAAGAACGTAAGTGGAGACATCGTTAGCATTTGGGGCCTCTAATGAACAAGTTGCTGGTCTGGCCACCGGTCGAAACCGATGAATACGGCGGCACACCTTCCGCTGCGGCTTATTTTTCGTGGTTTTTTGGCGACCTTGCTGACCAGATCATCCTGCCCGTGTCGACTGAACCGCAGCAGTCGCGGCACATGGCCTTTTCGCTCGGCAGCGTCGGCAACCTTAACAAAGTTGTAGTGAAACGCGAGATAGACGTAAGGCTGATGGATGGGGTCACCCACATTCTGATGCGTTCAAAATCACCGATTGCCCTGCCGGGAAGCGCCAGGTGTTCCAAGATGACCGGCTCCATCAAGATTGATATCGCTGAAGGCGAAAAAGCCGACCCACAGTATTATTACATCGGCAGCCCGGAGTCGGATGCTCAGGACGCATATCATTGCGTCCTGTTCACTTATTGGCTGGAGGGTGGGCGCAATGATGAATTCCTGCGCGAGTCGCAGGAACGTTTGAAGCAATGCAAGTCGAAACTATTACCCGGACAGCCGGTTTCCATTTTTGGAACAGGCCCTTCGCTGGCGGAAGTTGACCCAAAGAACCACAGCTTTGATGCGTCGGTGATTTGCAATACCATCGTCAAGAACAGGACATTTTGCAACTCCCTCAATATTGCTGCGATTGTCGCTTCGGATTGCCATTTCCATTTCAGCTGCAATCAATATGCCTTTCAGTTTCTTTCCGACCTGCGCTACCAAATGCTTAACACGGATGCTATCTACGTAACCTTTGATAAATTCGCGCCGTTCGTCATGAAGAAGGTAGCCGAGTTGCAAGGCCGGATCTGCGGCATTCCGGCTGGTCGAGACGCCTTCGGGTTCAACTTTGATGAGGATTTCCGTGTGCTTCCGGGCGAGAGTGTTGTAAATATGTTCATGCTTCCGATCGCGTGCTATCTTTCCGACACTGTAAGGCTTTGTGGTTTTACTGGCCGCGCCCCGAATGACAGTTATTTCTGGAGCCACGCGGACGCTTTCCAGTATCAGGACTTGTTGCTTACGGTGCGTGAAACGCATCCCGGTTTCTTCAAGAATCGGGATTATGATGCTTATGGTGAAACAGTTGGCCAGCAATTGTCTTCGCGCGTCGCGGCAGCCCGGGAAACCGGAATTGCAATTCAATCTTTGACCACATCGTTCTATAAGGGCCTTACAGTAATCGGAGTAAGAAAGTGAGGAAAAGCAATGCTATTGCTTGTTGACGGGCGCGCATTTTCGTTGCAACAAAAAGGAGGCGTCAGCCAAATTTGGGCTAAAATAGTAGCTTCGGAAGATTTTTTGCAGGTCTTCGACGTTTGCCTTTTTTTGTATCCCGGATATTTGAAGAACATCCATCTGAAAGACTCTGGCCTGCTGGAAAACAGTGCCGTGGTGAAGATTATTTGTGATATTCCGCCAACTGACAACGGACAATACAGCAATGCGGTCAGCGCAGAGCGTCGTCGGTCCCTTGTGAAGACCGAGTTGCCCGGTCGTGTGCCACATACCGTGATCAATACCTATTACGGAGAGAATATCTTTCCCGATTGTCCGCGGTATTTAGTTGTGGTTCACGATTTCGCGCATGAGGACCTGGCGATGCTTGCCCAAAAACCGTCAACGCCGGGTGTCATTCAAAGAAAGGTTCAGTCAATTGAAAGCGCCTCTGATGTCGTCTATATATCCGGCTTCACGCGTGCACGGGCTTTCGGGTTGTATCCTCATCTAAAGCAACGGCGCGATACGATTATTTTCCATGGCCACGAACGGTTTGGTGCGCGGCCAAAGCGTATCAGCGGCAAGTTCATCCATATTGGAACCCGCAGCGGCTATAAAAACTTTGGCATCGTTGCCGGAGCGTTTGAAAAGCAACTTGCGTTGAATGATCAATTGTCTTTTTCCATTGTAGGCGGCGAGTCGGCGGATGGCCGTATCAACAAACTGATCGAGAGTTTCCCTGATCGTGTGACGTTTGCAACCGATGTCTCTGATGAATATATTTTTGGTGAAATTGCGTCTTCAGAGTTTTTCATCTCCGCTTCGGAGTATGAAGGGTTCGGCATTCCAGTCCTTAACGCATTGCACGTTGGAACCCATCCGGTCTTGTCTAAAATCCGTCCCTTTCAAGAAATCGCCTCCCACTTCGGATCGTATTTTGCGCCGGATAGCCAGAAGGAACTTGAAGACTTGCTTGGACGAATTGCTAAAACTCCGCCTTTGACAAAACCAAATGCATTCCGGTCGTGGGATCAGGTGGCGCGTGACTATGTAGACTTCATCAGGGATAGATGAACCAATGTACGAAATGCTGTTGAACGCCGTGCAAACGCGGTCCGAGCCACTCGGTAAGAGAACTCTGTTGCTGTCGATCAACCCCGATTTGAAATCCGACTTCGGGCACTTCTTGAACTACGAGAAGCGCATCAACGATCTATGCGGCAATGCGCACATTTTCCATCACTGCCTGTCCAATATCAAGTTTCAGACCACGCGACCTTTTATTTCAGGTGTGTTCGAGCAGGACTCTGGACACTATTGCCTGTATCGTAAAGGCGCCTCTGGGCATGAGGTAAGTTTTACTGCCGAGCTTCACAAGATTATCACGGATTGGATGGCACGGAACCGGGTCGTTGAGATTTTTGAGCGGATCATTGTGTTTATTTATCAGAGCAGTAGTCGATCTGCTGCTTACTTGTCGTGTCTTGAGTGGCCAAAGAATACAAAGGTCATCGCCAACGGGTTCTGGGATTTTCTGATACCCCATGATGCCGAAACAGAGCTGGATATTGCAAGGCTCAAGTTGCAGTCCGCAGTCGAATTTCTTGCCATGTCTACAAGCCATCGGAAAATAATTCGTGATCAGTATGGCCATGATTTCAAATACATCCCCAATCCGCCGCCGCTTGTGTCAGACAAGTTGTTTTCCAATTTGTTGAGACAATCCTATGCGACCAAGACGGTTCGGGAACGCGCTGAGAAGGTGGTTTTCTTTCCCGGTCTCATGACGGTGGGGAAGGGCAGCGGTATTACTGTTGATGTCCTGCGGCAGGTTGACGCCAAGTTCCCTGATAGCGCAATCGTCGCGCGGGATCGGTCGGACAGCCTTAAAAACGCGTTGTCGGGAATGGTTGGGCAGCGACTTTGTTTTGCGTCGGGTGATTTCTCGGATACTGAGATCATCAATCTTTACGATGATGCGGATGTCGCGGTCTTGCCCTACTCGTCGGAAGTCTTCCGGTTCCGAACCAGTGGTGCTTTGGTCGATTGTTTGATGTCGTCGACGGTTCCTGTGGTTTTTCCGGATACCTGGTTGGCTGAAATGTGCGTCCGATATGATTTCGGCGTGGTCGCTGCTGGTGAAACGGCGGATGATCTGATCAAGGCTGTGCAATTCGCTGTTCAGGATGTGAAGCGGCAATTGCAAAGAATGATCACTGGTGCGTTGCGGTATGCGCAGGATAACAGTTGGCAGGCTTTCATTGACACGTTGGTGCCTGTTGTCCAATTGGTAACCAGTCAGCGTGTTTCTGAAGTTGCTGTGCGCTCGGGGCAGGTCGGCGACTTGGATGCCAATGTCAGGGCTTTGAACACCAAGGGTTCTGGAAGCGCAAAACATCGGTTCGTTGCCGGCGATCTGACGAACCGATCTGCGAGTGGTGGTTCGCTCTTTAAGGCGCTATCTGATGCCAACGGCGGTGCTTCGGCGAAACTGTTGTTGACGTCAATTGGCAATGGATTGCTGATTGCGGCCGCCGACCAGCTTGATCATTTGCAGCGCGACCAAAAGTTGTCCGAGGCTGTTCGCCGGGCTTTGATTGACCTTCCGGATGACGATCCGCACAAGGGGCAATTTCTGCGGGTTTGGGCAAGGTTCGGGGATAAATCTGCGGCTCATGCAACGTAAGGTAAAGAATTTTTCCTTTCCAAGGCGATTTCACAAGGCCATGTCGCCCGATTGATTGGGCGACCTGCTAAAAACCTCATTCGATTTCTGCGGAAATTACGGCGAAAAGATCGCTGCCAACCCGCAAATAGCCAAGCAGGCGGCTGATTGCCCGGATCAGGTCTTCCCGATCCATTTTGCCGGGTTCCGCGTGGATGCGGCTTGCTGCGGCTTTCACCGCTTGTGGGGACAAACAGGTGGCCTTTATCAGGCTTCCGGATTCGGCGGAACGGTCCCGGATCGGCGTCTGGTCCCTTTGGGCGGCGGTCGTCACGAAACTGCCCATCAGCAACAAGCCTGGGTCAAGCTTGCGCGCCGCTTTCAGGGCGAGGTCGGTGGCTTCGGCGATCCGGCTGCCGGTGCGGGCTTTGCCGAAAGCGCCCGACACCCGGCGCGAAAGTTCCTCAAGGTGGATCGGACCCTCAACCGCGACGATGCGTTTGACCAGTTCCGCAAGGATCGGCAGCGGGGCTTCATGCGGTTCCAGCGTGGATTTCACGATCTGATCGAAGCGTTTGTAGGGTGGTGGCCTTCAAATCCGGCTTGTCAATCTGCATCACCGGTGGTGTAAACGCCACAAGCGGGGCGGCCACACGAGGACCGCCTTCGTTGGCGCGTTTCACCGACAGGCCGACATTGGTTTCCGCGCGCGCCTGCGCCAAGGCCTGCGCAAGACGGTTGATTTCTGCCGCGTGGCGGTGAAACCAGTCGGTGCTCCAGATCCGGTGGAAGGTCCAGCCGTAGCCTTCAAGGATGTCCTGCCGCAGCCGGTCCCGCTCGCGTGCCCAGATGGTGGAATGGTAGGCCGCGCCAACGCATTCGACGGCGACCAGAAACTGGCCGGGGCGTTCGGGATGCCGCACGCCGATGTCGATGCGAAAGCCCGCCGTGCCAACCTGATGGTCGGCCTTAAAGCCCAAGCCCCGGATCACCGCCGCCACGTCTTCCTGAAAGGGGCTGTCGGCGTCCAGTCCAGTGGCCGAGGTGATGTCAAGTTCGCCGATCTTGGCGAAATCAAGAAACCGTTTCAGAACCTGCGTGCCGTCGCGTTTGGAGCGGGCGGGGTCAATATCACCCGGATCGAACGAGGCAGAAACCTCGCACCGCACGCGGGCGCGTGAGAACAGAACGTTCAGCCGCCGTTCGCCCCCCTCGCTGTTGACCGGGCCAAAGGACATGCTGCTGAGGCGGCCGTTGGGTTCGGATTGGCCGTAACCTACGGAAATCATGATCAGATCGCGTTCGTCACCTTGCGCGTTTTCGATGTTCTTGACCAAGACATCCTAGCGCTTGCCGTCGCGCAGAAAGCCGTCCAGCACCGGATCATGGCGGCGTTCATGCTCCAGCACCTCGGTCAGCATTTCGGCTTGCGCTTTCGAGAAGGCTACGACACCCGGCGACAGGTTGGGCCAGACCCGGGCGTGTCCGGCCATGGCGCGCACCACCTCGACCGCTTCCAGCTTGTTGGTGCCCTGCCGTCCGGCGGCGCTTGCCCCCTTGGCGTAAGCCCCCGCGACACGGTTGAATTTCAACCCAAAGCCGGGGTCGCGTTGCAGCGGAGAGGGCGGCAGATCCAGCCGATCCCCAAAGAATTCCGCGTTGGACACCCGGATCAGCGACGGATCGCGCGACAGGTAGTGCCATTCCAGCATGCGCGACCGCAGGCCCCGCGCCTCGCACAGCGACAGGATGCTTTCCATATCGGCGGCGGTGGTGCCGACCGGCATATCTTCGTCGTCTTCGTCAAACTCGGTATCCTCATCAACCAACCGGTCAAAGAACGAGGTCGGCGGCAGTTGCTTTTGATCGCCCACCACCACAACCTGCCGCGCCCATGGTCTGCGCCGCAGCGATCACACGGGCCAGATTTGACCAATCGGCATAGCGTGTGATGGCGGCGCCGATGCCCTCAAAGCAGGTCAGCAGGTCACTCAAGCTGCTGCTGGCCAGATTGCGCGATAGTCCTGCCTGGGCCATGTCCAGCCGCAGACGCTGAACCGGCGCGTCCGCCGCGGCCTTCAGATCTTCGGCCAGCGCATCAAGGCCAGCCCCCATCGCCGCAGGGTCACCCAGTGCCTTCAGGGCGCGAACCAAATCCGGGGCGGTGTCAAAAATGCCGCCCCGCCTGATCCCCGCCAACCAATCAGCCGATTGCTTCAGTGCGGCAAAGGGCGTGCGTTCGCCGCGCCACAGATCCCCCAAGGCAGATTGCAACCACGCTTCATCATCTGCCAGATTGCGTCTGCGCTTTTGCACAAGGGCCAACCCGGCCAGCAGGGCCACTCGCCGTTGTGGCGCTGCCGGCAAGGGCGTTGCGGCAAGGGCCGCCAGACCAGCCGAAGCCTTGCGATAGCCGCCAAACCAGCGGGCGAAGATCGAGGTGGCACCCCGTTGCAGATCATGCGTCATCTTTGACAGACCGGCCGTCCAGGCCGCGTCGGTGAAGGTGCTTTCGGCCGTGGTCCGGGCGGTGCGCCAGGCGATGCCAGCCTCCAGCGCCTCGAACAGGCGGGGGCCGGCGACTTTGTCAAACAGTGCCGCGGCATGCAGCCCGACGGAGGGCGGCGCGCCATCCATGGTGATCAACGTCGCGGCAAGGCGGGTTACCTCGGCCAAGGTCTGGGGTGCTTTGCGGCCCATCTGCCGGGAAATTCGGACGGCTTCCGCCTGAACCTCGCCGATCAGATCGCTGGCTTCGTCCAGTTCAAGGGCAAGGCGGGCCAGATCGGTGGGCTGAAGGCTGTGGTTCTGCGTGCCGCGAAATGGGTGGCTTTCCCGCGCGCCCGCCGCCTGCAAGGTCTGTGCCAGTTGGCGTATCGCGGTCAGGGTTTGAATGCGGCCTGCAGGCCCCAGCCGTTCAAGGCCGTCCAGCGGCAGGCGCGATGGCTTTGCGCCGATGCCGATGCAACCGATGATCTCTGCCATGGCCGACCAGACGCTTTCGCCGGTGGGCGGCAGCGGATCATGCAGCAGACTGGATATCCGGTTCAGTTCATCCCGGGTCTGGCGCAGCTTTTCCACCCCCTCTGCCGCGTGAGTGGCCTGCCCGCTGGCGGCCAAAGTGCGCCCCAACTCTTGCGCCAAAGCCTTCTTGTTGGCGGTGCGCGAGTGCAGTTCAAGACAGATATCGCGCAAGCCGGCTTTGACCCGCCGGTCATGCACCACCGACAAAGCGGCCATCTTCTCGGCCACGAACAGCACCGATTTGCCATCATGCGCCGCCGCCGCGATGATATTGGTGATGGTCTGCGATGTGCCGGTGCCGGGCGGCCGTTGCACAACCAGACTGGCCCCGCGCCGCACCTCTTCAATCACCTCGGGTAGCGAGGCATCGGCGTCAATCACCTGAATGATTTCTGCCGGGTCCAATATCTTGTCCAGCTTGTCGCCCGGCGCGAAGAAGGGCTGGTCCGGCGCAAAGCCGTCGGCCAAGAGGCCCGACAGCAGCTTGCCATTCACCAAGGCGTCTTGCGGCCAGGTCTCGGGGTCAAGGTCGCGGTGCATCAACAGCTTGGCAAAGGAAAAGAAGCCCAGTTGATTGCCGTCGTCATCGACCGACCAGCCCGCCTGGTGCGCCACGGCATCCCGGACCCGGGCGAAATAGTCTGCAATCGACCAGCATTCAGTCTCGTCAACCTCTGGCAGGGAAATGCCGAAATCCTGACGAAGACGCTCCATCAAAGGCAGGTTCGTGGTCAGATCGTCATCGCGCGCCGCAATGTCGAAGGACGAGGACCGTTCATTGCGCACCAGATCGACCGGCGGCAAGACCAGCGGCGCTTCGCGGATTATTTCAGAGTTGGGCGATTCCTTCCAGCGCAGAAACCCAAGGGCAAGGTACAGGATGTTCAGCCCCTGTTCCTCCTCGGCAGTCTTGGCATCCAAAGCCAGACGCAGCAGACGGCGGGCCAGCGCCTCTGGTCCCAAGGGTGTTTCCAGCACCAGATCGGTGTGGCGTTCAGACCCCAGGGCCAAGGTTTCATCCGGCAGGACCAGCGCCATGTCATCAGCATCGCCCTGCTTGTCCTTGCTCAAAGCCTTGAACCGCATCTTGCGCGACGACAGGCGCAGGGTGTTGAACACCTCGACCGACAACTCGTTGATGATGTTCAGGCAGTTCACCCGCGCATTGGCCCGGTTCACATGGATCAGGCGGTTGCGCGTGCCGGTTTCGACCAGCTTCTTGCGGGTCGCACCAAGGACTTTCGGCAGGACCTTTGCTTTGAGATCAAGCACGGGATGTACCCCTATCAAACTCTTGAAACTATTAACGTTTCATTCTGCCGTAACTGTCATTCCCGTTCGAATTGCGACATACATTCGACGGATACTGTGTTTGGCACGCCACGGGGCAAGCAAAAAAGTGGTTGTGGTTGTGCGGTTCAGCCTGCCCTAACCATCGCGAGAGATTGTCTTGTGGCCCCCCTGAATGGCTGCATTGCCATCATCGACAACGGATGAGGGCAGCATGGCGTTGAAGACCGGTACAATGGGCAATGACATCCTGTCTGGTACGGGCTTTGCCGACCGTCTGACTGGGCAATCTGGCAGCGATGTCCTGACGGGCGGCGGCGGGTCGGATACGGTTTCGGGGAGCGAGGGGGCGGATACAATAGCAGGCGGCCGCGGCGATGACGTGCTGTACGGCTTTGACGCCCGGGGCACCGGCGATACCTCTGGCACCATCACCGCCACACGGGTTGGCAGCGGGCTTGGCACGACCGTCTTCGCAGCCTCGGCCCCGGGCGACCCGGACCGGCTGTATGTGGTGGACAAAACCGGCGACATCCGAATTCTCGACCCGGCCACGGGCACTGTGAACGCCACCAGCTTTCTGCACATCGCCGGCACTGAAATTGAAACCTCGGGCGAGCAGGGCTTGCTCAGTCTGGCTTTCGCGCCTGACTATGCCACCAGCGGCAAATTCTATGTTTTCGCGGTCAATGCCGCAGGTGATCTGGAAGTGCGCCGGTATGAACGCGGCACTGTGACCCCCGATCAGGCCGATCCCGCCAGTGCCGAGGTCATCATCACCATCCCGCATCCGGTGAACGGCAACCACAACGGCGGCTGGCTTGGCTTTGGCCCGGACGGCTATCTGTACGTGTCGGCGGGCGATGGCGGCAGCGGCGGCGACCCGCCGAACAATGCGCAGAACAAGGACGTTCTTTTGGGCAAAATCCTGCGGCTTGACGTGTCTGGCGATGATTTCCCCGCCGATACCGGCCGCAACTATGCCATCCCGGATGACAATCCCTTCGCACACAGCGCAGGGGCGGATGAAATCTGGGCTTACGGCCTGCGCAACCCGTGGCGTCCGTCGTTTGACCGCCTGACCGGTGATTTTTACATCGCCGATGTGGGCCAAGGCCGGATCGAAGATGAGAACTTTCAGGCGGCGGGCAGTGCCGGGGGTCTGAACTACGGCTGGAAGGTCAAAGAGGGCACTCTGGTTTATGACGACGGCGTGCCGGGCAATCCGTCCCCCACCTCGCCAGACCTGATCGACCCGCTGATCGAATCTAGCCATGTGCCCGCCCCGAACGGCGGCAATTCGATTATCGGCGGTTCTGTCTGTCGCGGTCAGTCGGCGGGCCTGCAAGGCATCTATCTTTACGCCGATTTCACCTCGGATCAAATCTGGAGCTTTCGTGTCGTCGATGGCAAGGCCGTCGATGCCGCCAACCGGACCGAACAGTTCAAGATCGTCGGCGGCACGATCAGCGCCATCACCTCGTTTGGCGAGGATGGCCATGGCAACCTTTACATCGTCACCATCGGCGGCGATATCTTCAAGCTGGCCCCGGATGTTGCCGCAGGCGATGGCAACGACCGCATCACGGGCGACGCTGGCAACGACCGCCTTTATGGCGGTGCCGGGCATGATGATCTGTTTGGCGGCGCCGACAATGACAGCCTTTATGGCGGCGGTCAGGCCGATGTGCTGGTCGGCGGCTTGGGCAAAGATTTAATGGCAGGCGGCCTGGGGGCGGATGTGTTCGACTTCAACAGCATGGTGGACTCGGCCCGGGGTCTGGCCCGCGACGTCATCCGCAGCTTCACCCATGCCGAGGATAGACTGGATTTCGCAACCATAGACGCCATGACCTCGACTACGGGTAACAACAGCTTCCATTTCATCGGCACCGCCGCGTTCCACCACGAGGGCGAGATCAGGGTGACGCAATTGGGCACCGCGACAATCATCTGGCTGAACACCACGGGCACTTCCGGGGCCGAGATGCAGGTGCTGTTGACCCACGTGACCGCCACCGACCTGACCGCCGCTGTTTTCGGCCTGTGATGCAACTTCCCAAGCCCCGCAAATGGCAAGGCTTTGCGGCGGACTAAATCGTTGGCCCAGCCCGGATTATCTTGCGCGATCATAGGTAGTTGGCTGGGGCGCTAGGATTCGAACCTAGGTATGTCGGTACCAAAAACCGATGCCTTACCGCTTGGCGACGCCCCAACTGAGCCGGGTTCTAGCGGGTGGTTTGGGGGGGTGCAAGGGGGGAGTGGCGGAATTTGCAGCAAAATATCTGGGCGTTGAACGGGGCGGCGTTGCGGGATAACAGGGCGCATGGAACAATACGATGTCGTGATCCTTGGGGCTGGTGCGGCCGGCATGATGGCCGGGGTTGAAGCCGGGCGGCGCGGGCGGCGGGTGCTGGTGATTGACCACGCCAAGGCGGCGGGCGAAAAGATCCGCATTTCGGGCGGGGGACGGTGCAACTTCACCAATCTGGGGATGGGGGTCGAACGGTTCCTGTCAAAAAACCCGCGCTTTGCCTTGTCGGCCCTGAAACGCTTCACGGCACAGGATTTTCTGGCCCGGGTTGAGGCGGCGGGGATCGCCTGGCATGAAAAGGCGCTGGGGCAGTTGTTCTGCGATGGCTCAGCCAAAGAAATCGTCGCCATGCTGCTGGCTGATATGGGGCGGGCCAGGGTGGCGCTGTGGCTGGGATGCTCGTTGGGCGAGGTGCGGCGACAGGGTGCGGGCTTTGTGGTCGAGACGGAACGCGGGCCGGTCGCGGCGGCCAAGGTGATCGTGGCGACGGGGGGCAAGTCGATCCCGAAGATGGGGGCCACGGGCTATGGCTACCGGGTGGCGGAAAGCTTCGGGCTGCCGCTGGTCGAAACCCGGCCCGCGCTGGTGCCGCTGACCTTTGCCGAGCAGGAACTGGCCTGGATGGCACCTTTGGCTGGGGTGTCGCTGCCGGTGCGGGCGCAGGCGGTGCAGGACGGCCGCTTTGTCGGACCGGCGTTTGACGAGGCGGTGTTGTTCACCCATCGCGGCTTGTCGGGGCCTGCGGTGCTGCAAATCTCGACCTATTGGCGTGAAGGGCTGGGGGTGAAGCTGGGGCTTTGTCCGGGGGGCGATGTGGCGGGGGCGTTGCGGGTGGCCAAGGCGGCCAACGGGCGGCAGGTGCTGCGGACGGCTTTGACCGGGCTGGTGCCCGAACGGCTGGCGCGGGTGCTTGCGGCGCAGGTCGGGCATGACGAGACGATGCTGGCCACGCTGTCCGGCGCGGAACTGGAGCGGGTGGCGCGGCATCTGCAAAGCTGGTGCCTCACTCCGGTCGGGTCAGAGGGTTACCGGACGGCGGAGGTGACGCTGGGCGGCGTCGACACCGAAGCCTTGGACGCCCGCACGATGGAGGCCAGGGCGGTGCCGGGATTGTATTTCGTGGGCGAGGTGGTGGATGTGACGGGCTGGCTGGGCGGGTATAACTTCCAATGGGCGTGGTCCTCGGGCTGGGCGGCGGGGCAGGCGGTGTGATTGCACGCGTGCAATCAACGGCAAGATATTGATTTAAAATAGTATTGCAAATTTTGTTCATTTTTCGTTAACCTGACTTCCACCTGATACTTGGCGCCCTTTGACACCGGTTGCCTAAAGGAGCGCGTTCCGTGCATTGCTTTTATCTCGCCTCTGGCGTGCCGCCAACCGGCTTGGGGCGCGCCTCTGGCGGGAGTATTCAGGCAAAGAGCAAAAGGAGCTGGCCTTTTTCTCCCTTCATTCAGGTGCAAATATCCCAAGGGGGTGTTGAGCGATCAGCGATCCTTTGGTGGAGGATTTCCGCGAAGAACGCCCGTCCTTTGGACGGGCTGGGGGAGGGTGTGAAACCCTTGCGGCGGTTGATGAAGCAGACCTGGATTGGCACGGCTGGCGCTACGGGACTTACAGCCGGATCGGGTTGGCTTTGGCAAGCCGGTCAAAGTCCATCAGGCTTTCGGTCAGGGCTTTCATGTCTTTCAGGTAAATCATGTTCGGGCCGTCAGAGGGGGACTGGTCGGGGTCTTCGTGGGTTTCGATGAACACACCGGCGAGCCCAAGCGACACGGCGGCGCGGGCCAGCACCGGGGCGAAGCGGCGGTCACCGCCGGAGGAGCCGCCCTGGCCGCCGGGGGCTTGCACGGCGTGGGTGGCGTCCATGATCACCGGGTAGCCGGTTTGCGCCATGATTGGCAGGGCGCGCATGTCGGCCACGAGGGTGTTGTAGCCGAAACTGACGCCACGTTCCGTCAAGAGGATGTTGTCGTTGCCGGTGGAGGCGACTTTGGCGGCCACATTGGCCATGTCCCAGGGGGCGAGAAACTGGCCCTTCTTGATGTTGATCACGGCACCGGTTTCACCTGCGGCCAACAAGAGGTCGGTCTGGCGGCACAGGAAGGCGGGGATCTGGATGACGTCGACAACTGTTGCCGCCAGTTGGGCTTGCGCTATGTCATGGATATCGGTCAGGACCGGTATTCCCATGGCGCGGACGGCTTCCAGCACCTTCAACCCCTCGTCCATGCCAAGGCCGCGGCGGCCTTTCAGGCTCGTGCGGTTGGCTTTGTCATAGCTGGCCTTGAAGACATATTGCGCGCCTGCGGCCTTGCACACCTCGGCCATGTGGCCTGCGATCATCTGGGCATGGGTCAGGCTTTCCAGTTGGCAGGGGCCTGCAATCACCAGAAGTGGTGCGTCGTTTGAAACCGTCAGGCCGCCAATTTTCACGTCTTTCATCAGGGTAGTCCTATCCAGAAACCTGTTCGCGCAGGATGGCGATGGTCATGGATATCATCAGGTAGATGCCGCCAAAGATCAACATCACCACCAGCGTATTCTCGAACGCGCGGGGGTAGCTCGGGGTATCGGGGGCGGTGGGTTCCACGGCAAGTTCCAGATAGCGGGTCTGGCGGTTGGCCTCGATCCGGGAGGTTTCCATGGCAGAGGTCGCCTGCGCCAGCATCATCTGCCGTGTGGTCACATCGGCGCTGGCCATCACCATCTGGCTTTGCATGGTTGCCACCGACGGGCCGTTGGCATCGCCTTCGGTCAGGCCCTGTTTCAGTTGGGTAATCTGATCGTTCAGGGTGTTGATGCGGGTGATCACCGGGTCCATCCGGGCCTTGTTCGGTTCGGCATTGGATTGCAACTGGGCGAGGGACAGCTTTTCAACCATCAACTGGCCGTTCAGCTGGGTGATCTGGGCGTTGATCTGGGCGGCCTCTACCTCGGTTGACAGGGTCTTGTACTTTTCCTGCAAGCCGACCAGTTTGGTCTGCGCCGCCATCAGCTTGTCTTGCGCATCGGTGAAGTTGGCGGCGGCGTTCGCCTCTTGATCGCCGCGCTGGCGCAGCGACATTCGGTCAACCTGATCTTCGGCATAGCTGATAAGCGCCTTGGAAAATTCAACCGCGACGTTGGGGTCGGCGGCAGACACCTCCATGTTGATCAGGCCTTCGGTCGGGTCATAGCTGACCTTCACGTAACGCTGGTACAGGTTGTAGGTCTGGGTCTTTGTGGCGTTTTGCGGCAGGCGCTGGATCGGATCGACCGTGTCTGCGGCGAAATGGGCGCGAAAGCCCTTGTCAGCGTCAAGACGTTCCATCGCGACGGGGGATTGCAGATAGCCTTGCACAGCGATGGAATCCGGCCCGGTGGCGAAACTGGTGCCGGAAAACAGCGATGAGATCGTCGAGGCGGCGGTGGCCTGCTGGATGACGAATTTCGAGGTCACCGAATACATCGGTGTGGCGACCATGAAATAATACCAGCCCGCCATGAGGGTCGGCAGCAGCACAAAGACTGCGATCTTGGACCACATCAGCAGCGTGTTGCGCCGTCTGCGCGAAACGATATCGGTCTGGATGCGGCGAACTTCGGCGATATGCGCCTCTTCCATGCGCACTTCGGTTGAGGGCAGGGCGGCGGGTTTGACGGTCTGGGGCAGCTTTGACGTGGTCAGGGCCAGGGCGTGGGATGAGGTGTCCGCCGTCTGGGGCAGGCCGTCATCATCATAGGGGCCGTCGCCCTGCACCAGTTCCAGCACGGCAGAGCGGCCAAAGGGGTCAATCCCGGCTTTGCGCAGCAGGCGGACGGCGTCGAAATCCGACGTGGCGGGCAGGTCATGCTTTTGCGCCATGCGGCGGGCGACGCGCAACTGGCGGCCGGTCAGGCCTTCACGGCGGATGGCGTCAATCTCTTCGGGGGGCGAGGCATCTGGCGACAGGGTCACCGCAGTCGCGGCAGGTTGCGGCGGCAGGAAGCTTTGGCCGGAAAAGCCATCGGCATCATCAT
The DNA here is from genome assembly GCA_043721775.1 of Rhodobacterales bacterium. Classification (GTDB taxonomy): domain Bacteria; phylum Pseudomonadota; class Alphaproteobacteria; order Rhodobacterales; family Rhodobacteraceae; genus Stagnihabitans. The sequence goes on along the minus strand of JAYSQA010000050.1, from coordinate 13,274 downwards.
CGGGCACGAACGGGTTGTCGACCACCCGAAAGGCAGGCTCGGTCAAAGGGGCGTTGCCTTGCGACGCAAAGGGTTTTTGCGCCATCAGGTCCGGTTTGCGGGTGCGGAAACGGCTAATCGTGAGCTTCGTAGTCATAGAGCGTTTTCGCTTCTTGCAAGGTTTCGAACATGTAAAGCTGACCATTCTTCAGAACGGCAGCCGAGCGGCAGAACTTTTCAAGCGTCTTGGCCTGATGGCTGACGATGATCACGGTGGCGTTTTGCAGGCGCTGCCGCAGGATCATGCCGGCCTTTTTGTTGAAGGCGACGTCGGTGGTTGAAGGCATCCCCTCGTCGATCAGGTAAATGTCAAACTCCAGCGCCAGCATCAGGGCGAAGTTGAAGCGTGACCGCATGCCCGACGAATAGGTGCCCAAGGGCTGGTCAAAGTATTCCTCGATATCACAGAGCCAGCGGCAGAAGCTTTCGACATAGTCGGGGTCCAGCGCGTAAAGCCTGGCGATGTAGCGGGCGTTTTCGGTGGCGGTGTGTTTGGCCACCACGCCGCCCATGAACCCGAGGGGGAACGAAATGCGCGAGGTGCGGCGGATGACGCCCTCATCAGGTTTTTCAAGGCCTGCCATCATGTTGATGATCGTGGTCTTGCCACTGCCGTTCTTGGCCAAGATGCCCATGGAGTTGCCAGGCGTGACCTTGAACGAGGCACTGTCGAGAATGACCTTGCGGCTTTTCCCGGTCCAGAAACTTTTGCTGACATTCTCGAACTCGATCATGTCTTTCCTGCGATTGTACCAAGGCCCACGCCCGTCACTGGCACCAACATTTGCCCCGCCTTTGGTCAGCGCCGCCGGTCCTGCACCAGCATATCGTCATCTGATGAACAGCGGGTGCAGACCCGCCCTGACCATTGAATTTAGGCACCCATGGTTAAGGACACAATACCGCGCTTTCGGGCAGTAATATGTCTCTTGCGTCAGTTATCGCCATTTTTCCTCAAGTTTGCTTTACTTTTCCGTCCGGCGCGGCCGGATGATCCGCGCCAGACCAAGAGCCAGCGGCCCGAACAGCAGGCTGAGGGCCACGCCGGCCCGCGCCTCATCTGCCACAAGGCCGCCGGGCAGGGCTGAGTCCAGCGCCAGAAGCGGCACGGTGGCCCCCATGCCGGACAGAACGGCGATCAGGACAAGGTCGGACAGATGAAGGCCCTTGGGCATCCGCCAGCCGCGCAAGGTCAGCACCACCAAAGCGCCCAGCAAAAGCCCTGCCGGTTTGCCTAACCACAAGGCTTGCAGGACACGCAACGTGGTGGGGCCAAGGGCCGAAACCGCAATGCCGCCGCGCGTCAGGCCGAACAGGAACAGGATCACCGGCAGAGGCCAGACCAGAAGCTGCGACAGCCGGTTGAGCGGGTCATGCAGATAGGCCTCGGCCTCGGCAAAAAGGCCAAAGCTGCGCTCGGCGTGGGGGATGACGACGATCAGCGGCAAAAGACCCAAGGCACCGGGCAGGCCCGACAGCAGAACCCCGAGCCAGCAGACCACGCCGGCCAGCAGATAGGGCCAAAGGGTGGCGGCGCGGCGGTGCTGACGCTCGGTCGCCTGGGGGTGCGCAAACCGGGAAGAAAAGGTCCAGACAAGGCCAAGCGACAGCGCGGACAGTGCCAGCCACGACGGGCGCAGCCCATAGGTGGGAAAGCCCAGGCCAATCGCCAACAGGCCCAGAATGTCGAAGGCGATCGAGATCAGCAACAAGAGATGCAGTGCCGGGTGGTCGCGGCCAAAGACCCGTGCGCCGAACACATAGCACAGCACGACATCCGACCCGATCGGCAGCGGCCAGCCCGCCGCGCGGCCCAGACCGCCAAGATAGGGGTCGGCAGGCAGGGTCAAAAGCCAGACCAGCACCGCTCCGATGACGCCACCCACCACCGCGCCCAAGGGCATCGAGCGCCGCGTGGCCCCCGACAGGGCACCACGTTCCAGCACCAGCGCCTCCCATAATTCCTTGGCAATGAAGGCGATGAACAGCGCCATCAGCCCCTCGGAGGTGACGTATTGCAGCGTCAGAACCGGCGCGGGCAGGCCGGTCCAACCGGGCATGGCGGGCGACCACAGGCGGTATTCCACCACGTCATAATAGCTGTTCGGCGACAGGTTGACCCAAAGCGAGGCGAGACCCGCGCCTGCAACAAGGCTGGCAGCGAAATAACGGACATGAGGAGAGACACGGTACATGGTGCGATTCGCAGCGTTGGGACTACCTGTCGTCGGGATATGCCCTGGGGCAGGGTGTGGCAACGCAAGCCTTTGAGGATTGTGTCTTCTGCCAGTGGGCTGGGGTGTGAAACCCCCGCACCCGCTGCCAGACGCGGGGGTTTCACACCCCCGCACCCCCGTGGGATATTTTCGCAAATATGAAAGGGGGAAGTGGGACATGTTGGGGGAACGGATTGCGGCGTGCAGGCTTTGTGCGGGGCGGTTTGCGGCGACGGTGACGGGGCAAGAACTGCGGCTTGTGGTGTGGTTTCGGCCTGACGCGGATATTGGCGGCGGGGCGAGGCGGGCGCGGGTTCAAGGCAGGGGTGTGCCGTTTGAGGATGCGCGTGGGGAGAGGTTGCGGGGTTGGATGGGGATTGGGCGGGAAGCGATTTGCGATCTGGACCGGGTGGCTGTGGTGCCGATGGCATTTTGCTTTCCGGGCTATGATGCGAGGGGGGCGGGTCTGGCCCCGCCGCCGGTGTGTGCGGCGACGTGGCGGGGGCAGGTGATGGCCGCCTTGGCCGGCGTGTATCTGACGTTGTTGGTGTGGGGCTGCGCAGGGGTAGCATCTGGGGACTGCGCCGGTCGCCTCGCGGGTGGCGCAGTGGTGCGAACATGCGGCGCGGGGCGTTTTTCCCTTGCCGCATCCGTCGTGGCGCAATAGCGCCTGGCTGACGCGCCACCCGTGGTTTGAGGCGGATCTGGTGCCGGAATTGCGGGCGGCTTTGCGGCCGGGGTTGGAGGCGACATGACGGTTCTGGATAGTGCCCATGCGGCGATGACGGCGGGCGGCGAGGCCGAGGCTTTGGCCTTCTGGCGCGCGTTTGCGGATGCCGAGTTGTTTGTGGTCCTGGAGCGTGAGGCTGAAGGCGACACGATGGAGCCTGAAGTCTTTGATCTGTCGATGGGGCGGATGCTTTTGGCCTTTGATGCCGAGGAGCGGTTGGCGACCATCTCGGATGATCCGGTGCCCTATGCTGCCTTGCCGGGGCGCGTCGTGGCAGGCCAACTGGCGGGGCAGGGGCTGGCTTTGGGGCTGAACCTTGGCACCGGGGCGTTGAGCGAGACGGTCTTGCCGGGCGCCTCGATGGACTGGCTGGCGCAGATGCTGACCCAAGCCGAGCCGGAGGAGCGTGAGGCGCAAATTGCGCGGCTGGCTTTTCCCTTGATGCCGGAGGGGTTGGTTGCGGCCTTGTCGGGCTTGCTGCCGCCGGGGGGCGTGGCCGCTTTGGCGCAGGCCGAGTATCAGGCGGGCGGCTGGGGGCATGTGCTGGCCTTTGCCGGGCTGGGGCCTCAGGACGAGGCAAGGATGGCACGGGCGGTGACCGAGGCGCTGGCGTTCTCGGGCCTTGATGCGGCGGCGCTGGATGTGGTGTTTGTTGTGGCGGAGGCGGCTTTGTTCCAGCGCATCGCCCGCGCGGGGCAGGTGCTGCGGGGAGCAGCGCTTGGGGCGGTGGCGGAGGCCGTGGCACCGCCGCAGGGGCCGGGGATGGACCCGGAGCGGCCTCCACGGTTGAAATAGGTGGGGTATAATGATACCTCATATTGTAAGCCTCTGAAATACATCGGTTTAAAGTTTAAGACGGATCTTGACCTGTGCGAGATCTTCAGCGATAAACCGCCATCCGAGATCGCAAGGCGGCATGTCTGCCTCACAGCCACCGTCTTTCAACCACCGCCCTTCAACTTAGGTTCCGATATGAAAACCTTTACCGCAACGCCTGCGGATATCGTGAAGAAGTGGGTCCTGATCGACGCTGAAGGCGTCGTTCTGGGCCGCCTCGCCACGCTTGCCGCGTCCATCCTGCGCGGCAAGACCAAGCCGACCTTCACGCCCCACATGGACATGGGCGACAATGTCATCATCATCAATGCTGACAAGGTCCAGATGACCGGCACAAAGCGCAAGGACAAGCGCTATTACTGGCACACCGGCCACCCGGGCGGCATCAAGTTCCGCACCGCCGAGCAGGTGCTGGATGGCAACCATCCCGAGCGTGTCGTGGAAAAAGCAGTGGAGCGCATGATTTCGCGCAACCGTCTGGGCCGTGTCCAGATGACCAACCTGCGCGTTTATGCCAGCGCTGAGCATCCGCATGAAGCCCAGCAACCCGAGGTCATCGACATCAAGGCGATGAACCCGAAGAACACCCGGAGCGCATGATCATGGCCGATATCAAATCTTTGGACGATCTGAAATCGGCAGTCGGCGCGGCGGCTCCGGCAGTTGCCATGGCCCCGGTGCGTGTCGCGGTGCGTGACAAGCTGGGCCGTGCCTATGCGACCGGCAAGCGCAAGAACGCGATTGCCCGTGTCTGGATCAAGCCGGGTTCCGGCAAGGTCGTCGTCAATGGCAAGACCATGGCGGAATACTTCGCCCGCCCGGTGTTGCAGATGATCCTGGCGCAGCCCTTCACGATTGCTGGCCGCGAAGGCCAGTTTGACGTGATGGCGACGGTCAAGGGTGGCGGTCTTTCGGGGCAAGCCGGTGCTGTGAAGCACGGCGTGTCCAAGGCGCTGCAACTTTACGAACCCGGCCTGCGCCCTGCGTTGAAAGCCGCAGGCTTCCTGACCCGCGACAGCCGTGTGGTGGAACGCAAGAAGTACGGCAAGGCGAAAGCCCGCAAAAGCTTCCAGTTCTCCAAGCGCTGATCCGCGCATATCGTTTCGGGAAAAGGGCGCGGTCTTCCGCGCCCTTTTTCAGTTCAGACAATGCCGGGGGTGGGTCACACCTTGCCATGACTTCGGCCCGGTTCTGACAGCTTTGGCAATGGTTGTCCGCATGGCGAGGATGACGGCCTGGCACCCGTGTTTTGGCCGGACCGATCAAAGCCCCGCATGGCGATGCTCTTTGGCCATTCCCAGCAACCCTTGCAGCCTTTGCGTGTTTTTGCTCATGGGAACTCCCGATATTCCAATGATAAGATGGCTTTCGGCGTCTCTTGCAGGATCGCGCCTGCCAGACATGCAGGCGGGAGTGGGACAGTGCAGACATCCGCAGAATTGCCAAACCTTGTCCTTGCGGCAATCGGGGCCTGGACATGGGACTATGACCTTGCCCGCAGCACGATCCGGCACAGTGTCACCCTGACTGACCTTGCCGGGTTCCAAGATGGGCTGCTGGAGCGGCTTTTGACGGATTTCCTGGCCACATAATGCACCCGGATGAAGCGCCCCTTGTGCTGCGCAAGCTACAGGATGCTGCGGAACGCGGCACGACCTATGCCAGCACCCACCGCCTTTATCATCCCGACGGGACGTTTCGCTGGATGCAGGGCATCGGCAGGGTCATCGCCCATGATGCCAATGGCCGGGCCAGTCGCATGGTGGGTGCCGTGCGTGACATCACGTCCGAGGTTGAAGCCCGCGCAAAGCAGCGCGAGACGGAAGCCTTCTTTGCCGATCTGGTCGAACGGGTGCCCGGTGCCATCCACCGGATTTCAGTGCGGCCGGATGGCGTCATCAAACACCACTACATCAGCCCGCGTGGTTTGGCCATCTGGGAGACCGAGGCCGAGACTCTGATAGCCGACATCGACCTGATGCGAGCCATGATGAGCCCCGAAGATGCCCTGCGGCTTGCCGAGGCTTTCAGATCACCGAAAGTTCCGGGTGCTGTCCTGGACATGAAGGTGCCGGTCACCACGCCTTCAGGCAAGAAAAAACACCTTCACATATTCGGTGCGCCCTCGGCCCGGTCTGGCGGCGTTGCGATCTGGACTGTCCTTGCTTTCGACATCACCGAACAGACCAGAATCGAAGAGGAACTGCGCAAAAGCCGCGAGATCATCCTGCAAACCCAGAAGGTCGAGGCGATTGGCGCGCTGACCGGCGGCATGGCGCATGATTTCAACAATCTGCTGGCGATTATTCTGGGCAATCTGGAATTCCTGCAAGACGATCGAACCAGCCCCGAGGCACCTGATTTCATCAAGAACGCGCTGGAGGCCACGTTGCGCGGCAGCCAATTGACCGGCAGCCAATTGACCCGCAGTCTGTTAAGCTTTGCCCGCAAGGCACCGCTGGCCCCGGTGGCGATGAACCTGAATGACGTGGTGCGCAATCTGGATTCCATGTTGCGCCGTACCCTGCTTGAAACCATAGCGCTGGAAACCGTGGCCACAGGGGGCTTGTGGCAGACCAAAGCCGACCGCAGTTCCATGGAAAGCACCATCGTCAACCTTGTGATCAACGCCCGCGATGCCATGCCCGAGGGCGGAAAGATCACAATCGAGACCGCCAATATCCGCCTGACCGAAGACTATGTCGAAGACCGCGACGAAACGGTTCCGCCGGGCCGCTGCGTCATGCTGGCGATCACCGACACCGACACCGGCATCCCGCCCGAGAACATCTCGCGGATTTTTGAACCGTTCTTCACCACCAAGCCGGTGGGCAAGGGCACCGGGTTGGGCCTGTCTTTGGTCATAGGCTTTGCCCGGCAGTCGGGTGGCACGGTTCAGGTTTATAGCGAGGTTGGCGTGGGCACGACCTTCAAGGTCTATTTCAAGGCCTCGGTCGCCGATGAGGCCGACCTTTCCCCCCGGACCACGGCGCTTGACGTCTTGTTCCTGCGCGGCAAGGTTTTGCTGGTGGAAGATGATGCCGGCGTGCGCAAGGTGATGAAAAGCCGGTTGCAGATCGAAGGCAGTGAGGTGTTTGAGGCCGAACATGCCGCCGCAGCCATCGCCGTGTTCGAGGCAGAGGTGCGGTTTGACATGATCCTGACCGATATCGTGATGTCGGGCACCTTGCAGGGCACCCATCTGGTCAAGAAATTGCGCAAGCGTGATCCGGGACTGAAGGCGATTTTCATGTCGGGCTATCCGAACGAGGCCAACATTCACGGCAACGGTCTGTGGGACGAGGATAGCAAGCTGATGAAGCCGGTTGGCCGTCATGACCTGCTGAAGGTGCTGGCCCGAACGCTTGGCAGCGGGCGCCAGGCGCGGTCCGGGCCCCGGATCGTGCTGCAAAATGGGCCGTTTCGCGGTTTGAGGGTTGCGAAATGCAGGCCATGCATCATCCGGGCTATAAAAAAAAGGGCCACAGAGGCGGCCCTTAGTCAGGGGACAGATAAACTCGGGTCGCGTCAGGCGCGCCAGAACGGCTTGGCGGCTTCCTGTGCGGCGTGGAAGGGATCAAGTCCGATATCGCGCAGCATGTAATCCGGCAGGGCGCGCAGGTCCTTGCGGGTGCGACGGCGCAGGTCCCATTGCACGACAACCAGCAGCACGCGCGTCAGAGGCGACAAGGGCTGGTGGGTCAAAGCAAGCAGGGCGGGGTGCGATGCGGGGAAGGCGGTCATTTTCTTCTCTATTGTATTGATACAAGTTGCGATATTCGGTGTAAAATAGATACAATGTCGGCATCGGAATCGCCAGAGGACAATTGTTATGGATACAATATGGCGGCCTGAATTGGCACAGGACGGGCCAAAGTACCTGTCGCTTGCCCAGGCGCTGCGTGAGGCGATCCGGGTCGGCACTTTGGCCGAGGGCGCCCAACTGCCGCCGGTGCGCGACCTTGCGTGGTCGATCAAGGTGACGCCGGGCACCGTGGCGCGGGCCTATCAGATCGTCACGCAGGAAGGCTTGCTGCAAGCCACGGTGGGGCGCGGCACCTTTGTGGCCGCCCGTTTGCCCCGGCTTGGGCCCGTGCCGCCCGCCCCGGCCGAGCGTGACAACCGTCCCGTGGCAGGGCGGCTTGACCTGCGCTCGCCCAACCTGCCCGAAGTCGGCCAGTTTGTGGCGCTCGCCGATGCGATGCGGCGGATTGCTGGCAAGATCGACGCGGACTGGCTTGATTACACAACGCAATCCGCCGAGCATCCCCTGCGCGCCGCTGTGTGCCAGTGGCTTGCGGCGCGGGTTCTGGGTGCTGTCGGGCCGCAGGATATTGTGCTGACCCATGGCGGGCAAAGCGCCATCTCGTTGATCCTGCAATGCTGCCTGCGCGGCGACCGGCCTGTCGTGCTGGTCGAAGACCTGTGCTATCCGGGCTTTCGGTATGCCGCCCGTCTGGCCCGGGCCGAGGTGCATGGGCTGGAACTTGACGCCGAAGGTGTGGTGCCCGACGCGCTTGAGGCCGCCTGCCGCCGCTATGGCCCGCAGGTCCTGTGCCTGACGCCCGAGGCGCAGAACCCCACCACCGCCCGCATGTCGGAAGCCCGCAGGGCGCAGATTGTATCCATCGCCCGCCAGTACAATTTGCAGATCATTGAGGATGAATGCTACTCTGCCCGCTTCAGCGACCGACCCACCTTGCGGGCCTTGTCGCCAGAGCGGGTGTGGTACATCGGCAGTCTGTCGAAATCGCTGTCCGCCGCCTTGCGCTTTGGCTTTGTCGTCTGCCCGACCGCGATGGGAGAGGCGGGACGGCTGGCAGCCCAGCAGGGCTATTTCGCCCTGTCGCAACCCGTCTCGGCCCTGTGTCTGGACCTGTTCCAGTCCGGTGCCGCCGATGATATCCGCGAAAAGGTCATGGCCGAATTTGCCGCCCGCAGCCAGATTGCGGTCAACGTGCTGGGGGCTTATGACATCGGCTGGCAATCTGGCTTGCCCTTTGTCTGGCTGAACCTGCCGACAGGCTGGCGCGCGTCCACCTTCGCGCGGCGGGCCGAAGACGCGGATGTGCTGCTGCGCCAGGCCGATCAATACGCCATGGTCACCGGTCGCGCCCCCAATGCCGTCAGAATGGCGCTGGCCGGGGATTCTTCGCGTGTAAGGCTGGAAGCGGGTCTGCGGCGTCTGGCCGGGCTTTTGGCCAGCCCGCAGAATGACATGGCGGTTTAGGGTGTTGCCGGGCGGACTCATGCTGCACTGCGGCGGTCACGAGGGATTGACGTAAAGTTCAACGGGGGCCACGTTGAGCCAAGGGCAACAGGAAGCCGTCAAAATCAGCCCGCAAAATCGACCCAAAAATGATCGGCAAAGGGATACCATGGGGCTTCAGTCCACGTTTCATGCGCCGCAAGGTGCCAATTTCCTTGGATGGCGGGTCAGCCGTGCGGGCCGCACCGAGATTGTTTATGAAGACGGCGCCGCCCACCGTCAGGTCTTGCGCTTGCCTTTTGCCGCCCCGGACGAACAGCTGGTCGAGGCGATGCAACTGGCGGTGCTAAGCGCCCACGTCATGCCGCGCCTGCTGGACGAGTTGAAGAAGCGGGCGATTGCTGTGGAAAGCGGCAGTCTTTAGCCCGCAATTTCGACAGAAGCCTTGGCAGGCGCATTTGGCTTCCCCAGGGTCAGCGTCAAGGGGCTTGCGCGAAGCGTTGCAAGCTGATTAATTTGATCAAATGTTGAACGCAACAACAACGAAGCCAACAGGGTGATTGATGTCTGAACCGCAACCGCGGAACCGCTTCGGGTGGCCAAAATTTTGGGGAACCGAAGGTGCAAGTGGGCTTGCCTTGATCAGCCCGACGGCGCTTTACGCCATACTTCTTCTGGCAGCGCCCTTGGCCACGACGCTGATTTATTCCGTATTTACCGATGGTTACCTGACCGTCATCCCGCATTTCCAACTGTGCAACTACGTAGGCGAGTGCCACTCGCAGTTGCAGGATGGCACGATGGCGCCGGATGGTTATCTGGGGGCATGGTCCGATCCGGTGGTGCTGTCGCTGATGCAACGGTCCCTGATCGTGTCGGTGCTGGTGACGGCGACGACGGTGCTGCTGGCCTATCCGGTGGCTTACTTTGTAAGTTTCAACGTCGAACCGTCGCGCAAGTCTTTGTGGCTGTTCCTGATCACCATCCCGTTCTGGACGTCCTATGTGATCCGCGTCTTCATGTGGAACGTGATGATCAGCAAGACCGGAGTGATCAACTCGGTCCTGGAAGGCCTGCACATCATCAGTGACCCCTTGAAGATGAGCTTCACCATTCAGGCCATGGTCGTGACCTTGGCCCATGCCTATGCACCCTTCGCCATCCTGCCGATCTATGTGGCGCTGGAAAAGATTGAACTCAGTTTGCTGGAGGCCGGGCAAGACCTTGGCGAGTCTCGCTTCACCACCTTCCTGCGCGTGACCCTGCCTTTGTCGATGACCGGCGTGATTGCGGCGGTGCTGATTGTCTTCATCCCGGTGATTGGCGACTATATCACGCCGAACCTGATTGGCGGCGGCAAGATCCCGATGATTGCCAACATGATCGAAAAGCAGATGCTGAAAGCCGATAACCGGCCCTTGGGGTCGGCGATTGCGGTGTCGGCGATGCTGGTGGTGGGGTTGGTGTCGGTGCTGTTCCTGTTTCTGAACCGTCGCTATCTGAAGGGGCAGAAATGAAAATTCCGGTTCTGCGCATTTATACCATTGCCTACCTGATCTTCCTGTACTGCCCGATCATCATCCTGCCGATCTTCGCCTTCAACAACTCGACTGCGGTGGCGTTTCCGTTGCAGGGGTTTACCACGCAATGGTTCGAACAGGTCTGGGCCGACCCGGCGCTGCGCGAGGCGTTGAAGAATTCGCTGATCGTGGCTGTGTCAACCTCGGTGCTGTCAACGTTTCTGGGCATCCTCGCCGCCCGCGCCTCGACCCGGTACAAATTCCCCGGCGCAGGACCGTTGCTGGGGCTGATCATGCTGCCGATGGTGCTGCCAGAGATGATCATGGCGATGGCGCTGTTGGTGGTGTTCCTGTCGGTCGGCATTCCGCTTTCACTGTTCACCATCATCCTGGGCGATGTGCTGATCTGCACGCCTTTTGCGGTGGCGATCCTGACCTCGGCCTTCCAAAGCCTGGACCGGTCCTTGGAAGAGGCGGCGCAAGACCTGGGCGAGGGGCCGTTTTCCACCTTTTATCTGGTCATCCTGCCGCTGGTGATGCCTGGCATCATCTCGGCGGTGCTGATCTGCTTCACCATCTCGATTGATGAATTCATCATCGCGAACTTCCTTGGGTCGGGGCAGAAGCTTCTGTCGACTTATATTTTCGGGCAGTTGCGCTTCCCGAAAAACGTGCCCAATATCATGGCCTTGGGGACCATTCTGGTCGGCGTGTCCGTAACACTGCTGTCCCTGGCCGAGTTTTTCCGCCGTCGTGGCATAGCCCGCACCGGCGCCAAGGATACCGGAGGCTTCCTGTGACGTTCCCAAGCGACAAACCCACGATGATCGAGTTCAAGGACGTCCATAAATACTATGGCGACTACCACGCCCTGCGCGGCATCACCGCCACGATCAAAGCTGGCGAGTTCTTCTCGCTGCTGGGGCCCTCGGGCTGTGGCAAGACAACCTTACTGCGTACGATTGCCGGGTTCGAGGGGATATCCTCCGGCGTTGTGCTGATTGACGGCAAGGATGTCGCGGGCATTCCGCCGAACAACCGGCCGACCAACATGGTGTTTCAAAGCTACGCCATCTTCCCGCATCTGACGGTGGAACAAAACGTCGGCTTTGGCTTGCGAAAGGACCGGCGGTCGAAAGAAGCCAAAGCGAAGGCGGTAGACGAGGCGCTGGAGATGGTCGGTCTGGCCGGTTACGGCAAGCGCGCCGCCCATGCACTGTCGGGCGGCCAGCGCCAGCGGGTGGCTTTGGCGCGGGCGCTGATCCTGAAGCCGAAGGTGCTGCTGCTGGATGAACCGCTGTCGGCTTTGGACAAGAAGCTGCGCGAGAACATGCAGGTCGAACTGATCAAGCTGCAACGTCAGGTCGGCATCACCTTCATTCTGGTGACCCATGATCAGGAAGAAGCGCTGGTGATGTCAGACCGCATTGCGGTGATGTTCGAAGGCCAGATCGCCCAGCTTGACTCACCAGAGGTGCTGTACCGCCTGCCCAAAACCCGCGCGGTGGCCAATTTCATCGGCACGATGAACTTCTTGCCGGCGAAAATCCTGTCGGAAGGCGCTGGCAAGGTCGAGGTCGAGGCGCAGGGCTTTGGCCGCATCCTGCTCGATGAAGAAAAGCAGGTCACAGGCCAGACCTCACCCGGTGGCAGCACCATCGGGTTCCGGCCCGAGACGGCGACGATCCTGTTCGAGGGCCAGAATGCGCCAGACCGCGAGACGATGGCCGTTGTGGAAGAGGTCGTCTATTACGGCGACATGACCTATTACGACGTACGGCTGGATGGCACGACCGATCCTATGCGCCTGTCGATGCGCAACACCTTTGGTCGTCCGGTATTGGACATCGGTACCCGCACCCGCATCGGGTGGAGCCCGGGTGCCCTGGTGATGTTCCGCTGATCATACAGCGTAAGTCGCAATCATACACCGTAATGTCCGGCGCCTTACGGTGTATGCCTACAGGAAGGTGGGGTAATAACCCCACCCTACGGGCACCCTATTGGTCTACCGGCAACAATCCCAAACCGCGCAGATAAATCCCAATTCCGGTTTCCAGCAAATCCTCAGGGCTGAACGCCGATTTCGCCCCCGGATTGCCGCGCATGAACAACTCCACCACGCCGTGGCTCATTGCCCAGATATGGGCCGAGAACATCGAGGCCGGCGGCCGTCGCCCCGCTGGCATGTGCTGGCTCAGACGTTCCGCAGCCCGCTCCAGCACGCCCCGCGCTTTGCCGGCCATCAAGGCCAGATCGGGATGCGCATTGAACGACAGACCGCTTTCAAACATCGCCATGTAGTGCCCGGGATATTTCCGTGCAAAAGCCAGATAGGCCCGCCCCGTCGCCTCGAATGCCGCAAGGGCCGAGGGCTTGCCGTCGTTATAGGCGAACTCCATCAAAGCGGCGAAAATATCGTAGCCCTGACGGGCCACTTCGGCAATCAACTCATCACGGCCTGCGAAATGCCGATAAACCGCCGCCGGGGTCACCTCAACCGCCTTGGCCGCCTCGGACAGGGTAAACCCGGTCGGCCCCTTTTCCGCAATCAGCTCCAAAGCGGCTTCCACCAAAGCCAGCCGCAGATTGCCGTGATGATAGCCCTGCTTCACGTAACATCTTTCATTTGTTCACAAATATCCACAGGGGTTTCTCAAGGGGAGGCGTGCCTCCCCTTGAGGCAGGGGGTGCGGGGAGCCGGAGCGCCCGGAAAACCTTCC